>JANOUF010000346.1:0-10907 GCA_031416685.1 Bdellovibrionales bacterium | reverse complement strand
GAATATGTAGACTCAAAGTCAAGAACACGCTGCGGATCAAAATACTTTCTGCAGATTGATCACGTTAGGCCCTTTTCGAGAGGCGGATGCCACGACACAGAAAATTTGAGAATACTTTGTGGGCAGCATAACCGGTGGGTTTATAAAAGTCGGAACCCGTAAAGCACTAACAAAGCAAGCAGCGAGCAGGCTGTTAAGCCAACAGTCTTCCATTTTATATTCGACTGGCCGGGGAATTTTAATGCGGTCCAAAAAACGCAGCCGAGGCTTTGAAAAATTGCAGTCAAAAAAAGCAGGCCTGCAACTGGGCCGGGGTGACCACCGCCTAGATTCAACCAGACGAAAAAGTAGAAAATAAGTATGCTTCCGAGAACGCTACCCACAGTAAAGGTAACGGTTTCAATTATGATGGCGATCCATCTCGGTCTGTTCAATTGCAGAGGAGAAAAAACGTGAGCAAGCATCAAGCCGCTCACTGCGATTCCTAAAGAACTTATTAGAAGTAGTCCTGTGATCAAAACCCAGTTTGGTAGTGCGCTCATGCTAAACAGTATGAGCACTTGACGCTGGTCTTACAACTTAAACGCTTCGATCTTTTGCCAAACGGCTGGATTCAATAGGTCCGAGCCAATAAGGAAAACGGGAACTTCCGAGTCGCCACCGCTTTTTTTCTTTTTGATTTCAGACGGGAAGACGCCAGAGCCGCCATTTTTCTCGATCCAATGTTTGCGTACGGCTAACGAGTTGCTGAGTAAAACGCGAGTGTTTTTAGCCTGTTTTTGGCGCGAACTAGTAAACTCGTAGGGACTCATCACACGAAGACTATTGTCGCCGCCGACTTTCTCAAAAGTTTGATAACCGAGCGTGCGTACGTTTTTAAATTTCTTATGTCCCGGCTCGCGGCCAGTAATAATAATATCAATTTCTTCACGCTCGAATTTTTCTTCAAGCTCCGATAGATCGTAAACATCGAGTTCAATAACTTGTAATTTTGTATTCTCAAACATCAGCTGGCAAAGATCACCAGCGACATCCAGTACACCTTCAAGGCTGCCCACTGTCACTTGCATGACTTGATCGTCTGAGACGAGGGATGAGAGCGCTTGAGTTAACTTGCGTGAGTTTTTTGAATACGTCTCCGCAATTTTATGGGCGATCGTTGTCCAACCCGATTTTCTGCGCACAGTACGATCGAGAAGCACCACGTTGAGTTGCCCCTCGAGCTTCGAAATAATGCGAGACAACTGTGGCTGACTGAGCCCAATATGTGCCGCTGCGCCAGATAGATTCTTGTAGTGAATAGCCTTACTTAAAACTGATAATTCCCAATGCAAATTGTCCATGCGTAGCTATGTACCACACGCATAGTGGCCTTCGCACTATGTGCGGGGCTTATTATGCATAAATTTCTCGGTTCCGCTAAAATGGAACCGATGCTATAGCCTAAGCAATGGCTAGAATCGAACCGCGCCGACGCCGTATCGGCCCTATTGATTGTATTGAAGTCGTTGCTTCTGAGGACGCACCAACAGTTGTCATGTTCCATGGCTACGGAGCAGATGCGAGCGATCTTGCACCTCTAGCGCAGGTAGTGAAAGCAGGTCAGCCTCTGAATTGGATTTTTCCAAACGGGCATCACCACATCGACATCGGTGGTGGATTCACGGGACGAGCTTGGTTTCCTCTTCGATTGGCGGATCTCGAAGCTGCGATGGCTCAAGGAAAACCATTGGATATGACTACAGTCATTCCACCCGGAATGAAAAAGGCGCGCGACATGGCGCTCGAAATGTTAAAGGCGCTCAAGCGCCCGATGAATAAAATTGTACTCGGTGGTTTTAGCCAAGGTTCGATGCTCGCGGTAGAGACAACTCTTTACGGCCTAGAGGCACCGGCTGGAGTCGTGATACTTTCTGGAACGTTGGTCGACAAGGACAATGTTCGAACAAAGGCAGCAGATAGAAAAGGATTAAGATTTTTTCAAAGTCATGGAACGCATGATTCCGTTTTACAAGTTGCGCCAGCGATTCAGCTCGAAAAGATTTTGCTTGAGGCTGGTTGGCGAGGAAAGCTTGTTCAATTTCACGGTCATCATGAAATCCCACCTGAAGTTCTCATTCAGATGGGACAATTCTTGCGTGAAGTACTTCCTAAAACTTAATCAGCCCCGAGTCGGATAATATTTTGAATTCAGCTGATACAAATATTCGTGGAGATCACGAGCGGCTGCTTCAGTTCCCCGGTAGCAATAGCGGTCAGGATCATTCCGATAAACGACAACGGATCTTGTTGGAGTCGTAAGTTCAGTTCGGCTCCCCGCGATCGCGGCGCCAGCGGTACAAGTTTGGTCACTTAAGTTTTGCGCTGCAACCGCGCGCGCACGTTGATCAAGTTCCATCCGCTCCTCGTTCGTAATTCGCCCAGTTTTGTAGTCGCTTCCGCCTGATGTGCAGGGGCCCGCTCGATAGTCTCCATCGCGTTCAATTTTTAAACGAAACGGCTGATCGCACGTTTGAGGATCGACCATGTCAGTGTTTGCGTGGAAATGAACATGGATCCAAGCTTGTCGTGGCGAGGGAGTGGGAGTTGGTGAGCTAAACGGTTCCTGGACATTATTCGCCTGACCATTTGAATCTCCATCACCACAGCCAACCAAGCCGAGAGTGAGAACGGATAAAAAGACAAAAAATAATTTTCGTAGGAGCATTACGCACCTCCTTAAAGTTCTCTCGAGCATACCTGGCTTTTAGGACCGAAGGAGTTTAGCGATTAAATTACAGACGACGCGACCCGCTCTCCTAAATGTGGTTTTTATTCTCTTTAAGCAAAGCGGGACATGTGCGCGCAGTGCAGTGATTGGCGGGTTTTGTTTGTCATCATCGCTCCGTCATACGAAGATTCGAGCTTGGAATTTTTAAATTTTGTCGGGGGATGCACGCCGTATGAGACAACTATCAACACTGAGATTCATGTTCGCAATGTCATTGATTGGCGCAACATTTATGTCAGCAAATGTAAATGCGGCAGGATTTGAAAAAAGCGTGATGTGGTCGGGACGATACGCAGGAATTGGTAATGCTGTCGTCGGATCAGTTCAGGGGAGCGAATCACTTTACTTCAATCCAGCTGGCCTCGCTGGTGGCAACAAAGGTGCAGGAGACACTTCAGTTAACGTCTCGGCAATCATTTCTGAATTCAAAGGTCCCTACCAGGACAACGTGATCGCAACTTCAGATACAACCACAACATTACCTTTCGGAATCACGGCTTCCTACAGCTTGAGTGATAAGCTCACGATTGGGTTAGGGACTTTTGCTTCGGCGGGTTCGGAAGTCGTCTTCAACGATGTCACTTTAATTCCTGGCTTCGCCTTAAATCCAGATTTTAAAACGAGTCTTCAAGCTATCGAGTTTTCCATTGGCGCAGGCTACATGGTTGGCGATTCAATAAAAGTCGGCGCGGCTTGGCGCGCAGTGATGGCTCGCGGAGATTTTTGGGCCGCTGGAGTTACGGCTGGTCCACGAATTACCTCTTATCAACTAAGCGATTTGAGCGACGAGGAGTTTGCTGGCTTCAAGGTGGGTGCAATGTACTCACCATCGAAAACTTGGGGTGTGGGCCTCATGTGGCGCAGCGAATTCAAGTTCGATATGCAAGGCAGTTCTTCCGGTCGCACGCAGAATACTTCAGTCGGGGCAGTTATCGACGTCCCAGGTTCTGATGCAACAGCGTCTGTTGTTCTCCCGACGCAATATGCGATCGGCGGATTTTACGAAATTTCCCCTAACTTAATTAAGCTGGTCGCAGAGTATTCACTAACTCAATATTCGAAAAATAAAACCATCGATATCACTGCAACACTAGCCGGTCTTGGTCCTATCTCCGACATTCAACTCGACTGGAAAGACCAACACAATATGCGTTTGGGTGTTGAGTACCTCGGACTTTTGCTCCCGGTACGCGCTGGATATGTTTATACATCCGCAGTTGCAGTTGCAGAGCGAGCAACACCGTCGCTTACTCCACCTGGAGCAGGTCACACAATCACTCTCGGAACGGGAATGGGATTTATCGAGAAGCGCTTGATGGTGAACATCGCTGGTGAGTACACAACTGTTTCGGGTGACGTGGGCTTAAGTGCAACCCCGGCTGCTGGTACCTACAGCGCACAAGCCTATGCGGTACACATGGGCGCTAGCTACGCTTTCTAGAATTTAAGTTTTTTCAAAGCGGTCATATCAAAAGATTTACTATTCATGGCGAGTGCGAACTGTCTGCAGAACTCGCCAGTTGAATCTTTCTGGGTGTGGCTCGGCCAGTGAGCAGTGAAGCGCACGCGCTCGCCGACCGACGGCTCAAACTCAATGCCGCTCCATTCGCCAATCTTCAATTTCACATTCACTTTTTTCGACTTAGCTTTCGGCTTCCACTGACAATTCTTTGTGTTAGGCGTGGTCTGAGCTTTCGATGTAAACGCATGGAGCGCGAATTCGATTCGCGAATCAACTTTTGTTTCGATCGCTTCGGCACACGTTCCCCAGAAAGAACTTTTCGTCTTGTGCTGTCGGACAAAAGCAGGCGAAAGAACTTGATGCTTGAACGGTGGAATTTCCCGAGGGTAATCGGAAGATAAATGAATCCACTCATCCTTTACTTCTTTTTTGCCGTCATTCTCGACGAGGTTTTTTTGTAAAATGGAATGACAAAAAAACGGTTCAGGCAAATCACCATCTTCTGGAGAATTCAGCAGATCGTCTTCTTCGAGGTGAGTGAGAGGCTCTTCTTGCACTGGGGCCGGCGCTTTTGTCATCGGAGATTGGCCAGCAGCAGTCGGGGTGGGGCCAGCACCGGGTTCAGCAGACATCGCAATCGTCATGAATAATAATTCAATAATCATCAGAACGACAAACCTACAACACCGCGGACATAACTACCCGACAAATTCACTTCAACTGGGTTTCCGCCATAAAGCACATCGACGTCGGTAGTTGCGAATTTTAAATTACCGAGAGGGGCGTAGAGGTAACCGCCTTCCACACCGATGCGCAAAAACAAAAGCTTGATTCCTGCTTCGGCACCAATAGATCCCGTGAGCTTTGCTTTGGCTTTGTAGTTGGTAGTAACGCCGCTTTGAGTTTTTTTGTAAGTAAATTTGTTTCCGAAATCGACGGTCGCTACCAAACCCGCGTACACGCCATAATCAATGTACCGTTTTACGACTAATAACGACTGGCGTTCAAAGGTTGAATCGAAACTTCCCGATCCGTTTTCACCTTTCTCGGTGAAACGTTCATACCGAACACCAAGCGACACAGGTAATCCAGGCAAACTGACCATCGCATCGCCGGCAAAGCCGCCCATCTTTTTAAAAGCAGGCATGCTTGAGCCATGGTAAGCGTTGAAATCCTCTAAATCCGTTGGAGTAAGTTCCATCATGGAATAACGCAAATCAAGAGTCGCTTCAGCCCGAGGTGCAAGTAGCAAGAAGGTCAGAAAAAAAATCAGAAGAATTAATTTCATCGATTTGCTCCAGCCACAACTTCATTAATCGCAATCTGTACACTTGCAACTGACACATTTTGCATGCACGCATAATGCTGACATTTTTCTCCGATGCAGCTGAAATGCGCAGGACAGGCTACCGTTGGCGCTAAAACTTTTACGTTCTCGCCTTTCGGTCCCCATCGTGTATCGCGCTGAACAGGCACGGGACTAAAGAGTCCCACGGTCGGAGTCCCACACGACGCACTTAAATGCAAAACACCCGTACTCGGGGCAACGCATGCCCTAGCATTTTTTAAAACGCTCAACAGTTCGCTTCCGTTAATTTTTCCGTCGAGCCAAACTACGTTTTCGTTCGCAACAAGTGACGCGCGAATCGGTGCTAAAAATTTATCATCACTGCGTGTGCCAGTGACAACAACGCGAGAACTTTCCGTTAACCTTGTAATGAGTTGAGTGTAGAGCGGAAGCGGCCAATTTAAAGCGGAGCCGCCCATTCCAGGATGGATAACGATATAATTTTTTGAGACGAGTCCGTGTTTTTCCAAGATGGCATCAGAGGCGGGGCGCAGGCGAAGATGCGATCGAGGCAGCCATCCGCTTCCGAGACCAACTGCATGCTCCGCAAGTTGATAATTGTATTCGAGTTCGTGAGCCTTCGCTTCGCTCCGACTTTGTTTGAGCTTGCGATTCAGAAACAGAATTTGATGCCACTGACTTTTTGGTCCCGCGCGAACTGGAACGCGCGCGAGAAAAAGTAATAAACTTATCCACCAGGGCGCATGAAAAACCACCGCTGTTTTTAGCTTCTCGCGCTTAAGTTCAGTCAGGAGTGCGAAAAACTGAGTCAAACTAAAGTCGTGCTCAACCTCGCGTGCTTCACGAGGTGGCTCAGCGTTTTTCGCAACAAAGCCGAGGCCTTTAGGAATCCACCATTTTACTTGGGCCGTTTCGTCAACTTTGCGTAGGCTCTCATCGACTGGAAGTGTGAGAACTAGGTCCCCAATTCGGTCCAAACGGATGAGTAAAGTTTTCCCAATATTTAAAGGCATTAGACTTCAAGACTAATGAGATCGCCGCGGCGCTGCAAGCAGAATGGGCCTAAGGCCGAGAAACTCTCTACACTCAGGGACTTAAGGCCTAGAAGACCGCACGACAAAGGGACATTTTGTGAAGATGTACATATCGCTCAAATTGTTTTGAACCGAGGTACAAAGTACCCTAAAAGGGGCGGACAGAAATTAGAGCTTTTGCTTCGAGTTTCGGGTCTGGGGGGGCACAATCAGTCACTTTAGTTGGTTCATAACATTGTTAGCTTTTCTTCCACTCGTGACTGGGTGTTCGCTTGCGCTTGAAGACGGCCAACCTGGCAATGAGCCTGTTAAATTTGAAGGTCCAGGCGAAAGCTGTTTGGACAATGCACTTCCAGCAGTTCAAAAGTTTTTTAGCGGCGACGGTGTTTCTAAAGACATCGATGCAGCCTGGACATGTTTATCTGGCGCACTAAAAACTTTCGAAACGCACGTTCGCGGTGAACATAAAGATCGCTACGCAGCGAGAGAGCTGCAAGCATTCTTGCAGCGATTCTTCCTACGCGAACAACAACTTTCAGATTCGTTAGTCCTCGAAACCATGCGCATTAAGCAGATGTTGTTGGGCGGCGATCTTAATCACCTAACTCGCGAAGAGTTCCAACAAGTTTACGTGATCCTCGACACGTTCCGTACCGAAAGCGTGAAGCTTTCTCCGTACATGAAGATCCTTAACCTCGATTATCCAGAGCCGAAAACCGAAGAACAGCGAGCATTCGTTGAGCGCGGTCTTTATCAACTCGTGAGTACAGGAGCGACGATTGGTCGCCTGCTGGGTAAATCGCAAAACGCGTATCATCTATCTGATGCAGCCACTTTCTTACGTGAGTTCGGAAAGCTCTATTCGAAAGATAAAGAATGGGACGGTCCGGATAAGCTCATTCGCCAACTTCCACTAGTAGCCGTCTTAAAATCATTTTTCCTGCGCCCAACTGGAAACTCGATTGCACCCGATGAGTGGCGCGAACTCGTTGCGAAGGCAGCGCGCTTATTCGGTCTTTACATGCGCACGCATTATCTGTTTCCGAATTCTTTGACGAGTGGCGAAGGCCTACGCCAGGTCAGTACTTTTGTAGGCGAACTGTTCGCTATTCTCGACGAATCTGTGCAGGCAAAAAATAATAAAATAATCGAGTATCGCCAGATCGACGACCTTATCGATCATCTTTACAAGATGAACGTACTTAAGCTTCCAGTCGGAGTCGAAACGGCTAAAGCGTTGGTGAAGACAGCAGTCGGTAAGATGTTTAATCCATCAAAAGGTGGCGAGCGTAAAAACGCTTACGGAATTACGGATTCAGCAGTTGGTTGGATGCGAAAAGATTTCTTCGGCTGGACAGAAGTTCAGTCCGCTTGGGATTCAATGAACGCAGGCGCTGGCCTATCGATGGGCGAACTACGCAAGCGTTGGGCGACCCAAAAATTAAGTTCGCAAGATTCTGCAGCTGAGGTGTCACATCTTCTTGGTCGTCCGCATCCGCTGGCGTTCTCGAAGAAAGGCACTGTCGTCTTTGATCACGACGCCAATGCAATTAACGTCAGCCGTGAATCTTGGACCGAACTGAACTGGCGCCGCACGATTGTTCGACTTTTAATTCGCGGTTTTGCGTCTGATGCTGCGAATGAGAATCTGACTGGCCTGAAGAAGGAAAACTATCTCATCGCATTTGAAGAAATGCGTCCATTGGCAGAGGCGCTGGATTTAATTGCGCCGGGCGACCAAAAACTAAAAGTGAGTCTTTTTGATGAAGCGAATCTTTTCATGCCGTCAGCGGATGGTAACGATCAGTTGAGCTTCCATGAAGGCATTGAGATCATGTCGTTCATCTTATCGGGCACGCAAATTTCTGCGCCGATCAATAAAGATACAAATGCGCAATGTAAACAGGTCGGAAGAAATCCAAACGGTGATCCAAGACTTGATCACAACTGCGTGAAGAAACTTTTGGAAGACAATCTGGAAGCCTATTTTGAGATGATTCCGAATTGGGTAAAGATGCTCAAGAAACTTCGTGGCGAAAAATGGAACGAATTCTATGAACATCTTCTTAAAACCGTCAGTGGCGATCAGGATTCTCCAGACGGAATTCGAAATGCTCAGGTAACAAAGGCAGCGGTTATTTTCCAATACATCGAGTCTTTGTTCATCCGCTTTGATACGGATGGCTCAGGTACGCTGAATTTGAAAGAGTCGATGGTTGCGTATCCTCTCTTATATCCAGTGATTCGCGATGAAACTAAGGATCCAAAAACTGGCGAACCGATGGGCGATAGCGATATCGAAGCCATCTATACTTACTTCTTACGCTACGGTGAGCGCCCGGATAAAAACTTGGGCACAAAGATTAAGTACATCGCTTGGAAGTTAAGAAAGAGCAGCTGGGAATTTGAAGCTGACCGATTCCAAGTTCTGCGCGTCGTAGCGCAACTTGCTGGCGACTAACCCAAAGAAAATTTGGGTTAGTCCGACTAAGTTAGTTCAACAGGTTAGTTCACTTCTAAATCTATCATTACAACTTCTGGAAATTTTTTGTGAAGCTCGGCTTCAAGCCGATTGATTTCTCGACCAACGGTTCGAACCATGCGTTCGGCCGTCTCCACCAATATATAAGTTGGATCTTCGCCCTCGCGAATGCGTTCGGCATCTTCTTCTATTTGCTGTCTGTTTAAGAGCATGCCGCCGTGAAACTCAACTTCGATCGACACGCGAAGTGAACCGGGTGAGAGAACTGCCGTTCGTAAATTTACGACGCGTTCTACAGACGGAAAGCTCTCGACGAATTCTCGAATCTCGGTGTCCCACTCTTTGCCTGCGGATGCACCGATGAGGATGCGGCCGTTTGCGATTGCTAATGCAATTGCCATTACTCCAAGTAAGCAACCGATGATGATTGCGGTGATCGCATCTGGAAGGTGGCTTCCTGATGCTCGAGACATCCAGTAACCGATGAATGCGAGTGTCACTCCGAATACGGCGATAGTATCTTCTAGAAGAACAGCTACACCAGTTGGATCATCACCGCTTTTTACATAGTTCCAGAATGGAGTGTCTCCGCGATTGCGGTTCACACTGTTGAAGGCGACCCAAAGTGTCCAGCCTTCTACCAGAAATGAGAATATCAAAATGAAAACTGGCAAAAGTGTCGTCGACACTGGGCCGTCATGCGGTGAAACGAGTTGGTTGACGCCGTGATAAGTCGTAACGCCAAAGCCGACAAAGAAAATGCCGAGTGCGGAAACTAAATTCCAAACGTAACGAGCTTGGCCTTTTCCCCATGGATAATAGGCTGTCGGTTTTCCTGAGCTGTGGCGAATGCCGACGAAAAGTAGCGCTTGGTTTGCGGTATCTGCAAACGAGTGAATCGCTTCGGCGAGCATCGATGGACTTCCACTGAACACCCAGCCGATTGTTTTAGCGATCGCGACGCAAAAGTTTCCGGTAATTGCGGCCAGAACTGCGTTTAAAGATTGATCCGTTTTCGTTGCCACAGACGCTAAGTATCGGGTGTCGAGTGGGCACGTGACAATGGTTATGTCCCTAGACCATTGGTGAGGTTTTGCGTCCCGCGTGTGCGATGATGCAGTGTGACCCGCACGGGTACGCATACGTCAACGAGTTGCAGCCATTTCATCTCTCGACAGCTTCAGCGGGCGCACCACTTGTGCTTTCAAATTACAAACGCCTTCCCAATTCTGCAGGACTCCATCTATTTCAAGCAAAGGTGAAGACTGCAAAACCAAACGACATGTTTCGTAAACCTGCGGCACCACCAATACATTAAAGATTCCAGTTTCATCTTCGACGCTTAAGAAGCACATCCCTTTTGCGGTCGGTGGTTTTTGAATAAGGCTGAGTAATCCCGCCATACGAATACGGGTGTTGTGCTTTGTCTTCGGAAGTTGCTGTGCAGTTGTGTACCGAACGCGTGACTTGTTTAGGTGCTCTCGCAAAACCGCAAGTGGGTGACTCTCAACTGAGAAGCCTTTTGTTTGATACTCACGTTGCACCGATTGCCACGAAGTTTCGTTTGGAATCATCAAAGCTTCGGATTCAGTTTGGTTCAGACTCAAGCTGCTACCGAAGAACAAACTTTGTGTATCGAGTGTGAGACTCTGAATTTTCCAGAGGGCTTCTCTTGCTTTTAAACCGACACATTCAAATGCACCTGCAGCTGCAAGTCTGATTAAAACTGCGCGAGGAAGCCCAGAGCGTTTAACAAAATCTTGCAAGTCTTTGAATGGGCCACCGAGCTTTCGTATTTCCACAAACTTATCAACAGCTGCTTGCGCAAGACCGTGAATCGAACGGAAGCC
>JANOUF010000345.1:0-9554 GCA_031416685.1 Bdellovibrionales bacterium | reverse complement strand
CGAGACAAATAAAAAAACCAGAAGCCATTGGCTTCTGGTTTTTTTAGATGGCTCGGGAGGAGGGAATCGAACCCCCGACCAGACGGTTAACAGCCGTCTGCTCTACCGCTGAGCTACTCCCGAACAGTGGCAAAAAAGTGAGATTCCAAATTAGGGAAAGCCCCAGACCTTGTCAAGCCGGCCCAGACTTCCTAGGGCTTTTCTTCGAACTGAGCGAGGCGGCGTAACTCTTTAAGTGCCTCCACCAAATCCGATGATGCAAAGGGCGGAACTCCTGGATGTGCGGCGAAGAAGTTGCGCTCTGGGAAACCCTCTATGGACTTGGTTCTGCCGTCGATGAATTTCAACACAAGCACGACAGGCATCGCGACCTTCTCGGGCTTCATTTCTAGTTTCTCGATAGTCTGAGTAGCGACACGACAGTACTGCCCGAGCCATTTTTCCATCTCTAGATAGCTCAACTCTCGAGGGGTCGGATCATAAGCGACCCACTTCATATCCATACCTGATTTCACTTCTTCAATTTTTCTGCCATCAGGAAAAAGAATCAAATCCACTCTGTTGTCGCACAAATTTAGAATGGAAGATGGTTCGACACCGAAGGCCGCGAGAAACTTTTCAACACGTTCGGGAGTGACTGCACGCGCGAGGAGAACCACAACAACTAGAGCAACGGTCAGAATGATTAGTTTGAAAACGAGTCGGTTTTGCATTCAGGAAAACTACCGGAATTCTTGTATACCAGTCGACAAGTATACCTGAATTCTCGAATTAAGAAAAAATGGCGCGCCGGGAAGGAGTCGAACCTCCGACCACTAGATTCGTAGTCTAGTACTCTATCCAGCTGAGCTACCGGCGCACACAAAAATCGAGAAAGGTGTTTGTAAGCCAAAAAGTGCCTAGAAATCAAGGACATTGCCGCCATTTCGTAAATAGGGAACGATCGACTGAAGTGTGTACGACCGTTTCCACTGCGCCCTATCCTATTGAATTTGATCTTCATTTTACGCGCGCGTTGAACTACAAAGAGAGTTCACCTTAAATCTCTCGGGAGTCACTCCATGGCCGGCGGCCCACACAACTCATCAGATCTTTCAGCTGTATGGAAAGCGGCGTTCAATGACGCACAAAAAACGCTGAGCGATTTTCTTCAAGATCCCGAGCAAATCCAGAAGTGCACGCGCTTCAGCGAAATGTTGATCAACACCTTTACCTCTGGTGGAAAAGCATTCGCCTGCGGCAACGGTGGTTCACACTGCGATGCCATGCATTTCGCAGAGGAATTTACCGGTAAGTATCGAAAAGACCGTCGTCCACTTGGCGCACTTGCACTTGGCGATTCAAGTCATGTCACCTGTGTGTCGAACGATTATGGCTTCAACGAAATCTTCTCGCGACAACTGATCGGCCTTGCGCGCAAAGGCGATTTTCTGCTCGGACTCTCAACAAGCGGCAATTCTGAAAATGTGATTAAAGCATTCTCTGCTGCAAAAGAGATCGGCTTAACGACCGTGGCGCTTCTGGGGCGCGATGGCGGCAAACTCAAGTCCATGGCCGATCTTGCGATCGTAGTGCCCGCTCAAACGTCTGACCGTATCCAGGAAATGCACATTAAACTCATCCACACCGTCATCGAGACTGTGGAGCGTCGCTTATTCCCTGAAAATTACAGATAAAAATACTGACCAAAACGCCCACGTCTTGCCATTCGGCTTTGGGCTATGGCAGAGTCTTTTGCAGTTTGGCAAAGCTAGAGGCGATTCAGATCGCTTCAAATATTCGGAGGAGTGGGTGAGTGGCTTAAACCAACAGTTTGCTAAACTGTCGTACAGGGTAAACCTGTACCGGGGGTTCAAATCCCCCCTCCTCCGCCACTCTCGCGCTTGCGCGCTCCAGATATCCGATTTCAGATATCCGATATCGGATCCTGAATGACCAAACGCAAAGCGCGTAAAAATTCAGAAACGCACATGAACGAAGAGTGGCTCGACATGCACGAGGGCCACGAAACGCCCCTATTCTGGGTCGATCTCGATGCCCAATCCCAACTCGCAGTTGTGCAAGACAAGCTCATCCGCCTTGAAGAAAAAGCGGCGAAGTGGATGGCAAAGCCAAAATCCTTCATCGAAAAATTCCGTTCACGCTTTTGACAGTGACTGCCGCAAATCGTGCCCATCGCTGTCTTACACACTAGGGCTCCATTTTAACCACTGCCCGTCTCGATAGTTTTGGCACACGGAATGAAGATCTCCTCACCAGGAGTGTTTCCCTATGCGCCATTTGCTTATCCTCATTTTTGCCGCGAATGTAGTTCTTGCGCAGAATGCGTTTGCTCAAATTCTTGATCGCCAAAAAATTTGGTTTGGGGTTGAGTACACTTTCCAAGATCAAACGATGGTGGACGAGCCTGGTCGAAGTACCATTTCGACTCCACACAAAGAACAAAAAGCTGCGGAAGTTACCGAGAATCTTCGTCGTGAACTTGGTCTCCCAGTTTCGGCGATAGAGCGAAAGACAACCTGGAAGCCAGGTTTGTATTTAAATGTTCCGGGCGATGGGAAGTGGGTCATCAATTCCGAGCCAGTTACAATCGAAATCAACACGCTACCCAGAACGATCGACCAAATTCGTGAGACTGCAAAACCGATTTTCAGAGCAACAAAGGCTGCTGGCCTCGTTGCACATGTTAATCCCGCGGCTGAGAGATCTGGAATGGGTCACATTCACGTGGGCGCAGCTCGCGTAGGCGACAATCCATTCTTTAAACATCCGCTTTTACTTCGCAACGTGATGCTTTATATCCACCAAAACCCCGCGCTCCTTCATGGCTTCGCCGAAGCGTTTGATATCGGCATGAACTCAAACATTGAGACGTATCACTCTGAAGAGCGACAAAAACTTTTAAAGTCGGTGATTGATAAGTTTGACAGTTGGTACGATAAAGCATCTCCAGAAAAACGACTCGATGGTCTTTCCACGTTCCGCAGGTTTTTGACCGAGGCTGAAAGCTTTTCGTTTTTCAGGGGTAAAAAGGCTGGCTTTTTCGAACACTACCGATTCATCAACCTCGAGCACCTTAACGGCAAAGAATTGTATGCCGACAAAACCGGAAAGATCACTGTTGAGTTTCGCAATTTTCGCCCGCCCAAGTCTCCAGAAACTGCTGAAGCTTTTGCGACGCTACTTTTAGCTATCATGGAGAAACAAGCAAAACCGGAACATAAAGAACCGTTCCGTTGGGTTTCTGAAGGTGAGTATCTTCGCTTTAACACGGGCACGAAAGTTTTGGAAAACTGGGAAAAAGTTCGTTCTGAACTTGGGCTTCAGAAAAACAAAATCTTGAACGCTGAGGTTGCTGAATATGCCGAGGCGGTTCAACGCTTCCGTTACCTCCTTCCCGATATCAAAGCTGAAGTTTTTCTCGCGTATTCGCAAAAGACAAACAAGGGAAAATTCTTCGAGCTTCGCCTCCCAGCTAACGAAGGCGAACCGAAGCCAGAGATTTCTTATGGACGCCATTTGATTGACTTGGAACTCGTACAAGTCGGTTCGAAATCATATTGGGTTGGAATTCTTAATACCGAGGCGCTCGGCATTGACCCTCGTGATTTAATGGATGGACGTGTAAAACTGCGACGTTTCTCTGCTCCATATTGTTTGGATGTTTTCAGGCCGGCTGCATAAATTATGAGACTGACACTATTGGCAGCACTCATTCTGTTTTCTCCACGGCTCTTCGCTCAGGAGCTCTTGGTATGGGAACCATCTCAAGCGAGCGAGCTTCGCATCATCTTGCCGATGCTCCCAAACGAAACACCGAACGAAGCCGTCGAGAATTATTTGTCTTCTTTAAAAAAAGACTCCGACTTGAGTCGTCTTGGACTTCATCACTTTTGGCGAGCACGTGGAAAATTCAGAAAACTTGAGAGCACGAAGAACTCCAGAACCCAAGTTTTAATTCAAACGAACGATGGTTTCGAAGCGGGGAACGTTCTTGATCTCACCGCTAAAAGTCGTGCGGATGCTTTTGTTCTCCCTCCTGCCGCGGGCATTCGTTTAACTGCGAAGCAACGAGAAGCTTTCTACAACAAACTTTATGACGGAATGGATATGCGTATGAACTTGGGAGGCGCTGATGTCCACCCAAATCATTATGGCGAAGAGATCACACACTCCAAGAAGACAAACTTCACTCGCGATAAATTCGAAATTGAGCTCATTCAGCACTGGCAAAAACGAAACAGCGAAGCACTGGGAAATGGCGAGACTGGCAAGCCGGAACTTGGATTTTGTCGAGGTCACCAAATCATGGCCGTCGCTGGCGGGCACAAAATGTATCAAGACATTTCTCTCGACGGTGTTGGTAAAACCAGTGACCACCGAAGCCCTGAGCATCACTCAGGTGGACAACGCTGGCATCATATCTATTTCAGTGAATCACTGTTGAGACGGCTCTTGGGTAACAAAATAGTGGTGCTAGCTAACAGCGTTCACCATCAGGCTGTTCGCGTGAATACGAACGCGCGAACGAAAGTGGTAGCGTTTGCCGCAGATAAGATAGTTGAAGCAATGGAATCTCCTGACAAGCTTACGATGGGCGTCCAGTTCCATCCGGAACTGAGTGTCGAAGCTACGCAAAACCCAGGTTTTACAAAAATTGCGAATGGTATGATTAGAGGCGCAATTGCATGGGCGAGACTGAATCGAATTCGTCGTCCCGCTCCACGATGCGTTGATGTGTTTTAGAACGCGTGCGACCTGGTGTCCGTCAATCCACTGAAAGAAAACCTGCCCACATCGATAGACGGAAGTTCTTGCTGATACCAAAAGCGATCAACCAAAGCCCCGAAATACAAACAGTTCCGATGAACGCGCGATACGCAACGAACGAGTTACCAACGATAGTGGTCAGGAATAGCAACACGTAATCAAATTTCCGCATACGTAAGTATTCTGGAGGCCTACCTGTCTTGCGGCAACGGTTTTCGCGATAACTTGTGATCGGTTTTGACTTGGTCTCGTTTGGCAGGACACAATTAAAGCTCGAGATGACTGACATCGAACAGAGCCATTCAAATAAAATCCAAACTGCCGCCGTACTTTTTACGGCACTTGGCTGTCTTTCTATTTCTCTCTACCTAAGAACCTTCAATCTTTCATTCAATAGCTATTGGATCGATGAGATGTCTTCGATTCATTTCGCTGGTCACCAGTATTGGGGCGCTCTCTTCTGGGATAACTCACCACCGCTGTATCATTTGCTCTTAAAGTTTTGGATGTTCTTCTTTGGAGCGTCTGAAGCGGCAACGCGATCGCTTTCGGGGTTGTTCTCTGTCGCTACGACCGTAATTTGGATGCGGGCCGGTTACCGCCGCGGTGGGATTATCGGACTAATGTGGTGCGGTTTGATTCACTCGGTTTTGGGCCTCAGCATCACACACGCACGCGAGACTCGAATGTACGCGCTCTTCGAACTCACATCTACGGTTTTTTTCGTCTACGTTCTTGAAATCTGCGAAGGGAATCGCGTCCGAATTCGCAATTTCATTTTTTCGCTCGCGGCTCTGCTCCTCAGCCACTTTTTAGCGATTTTCCCGATTGGTATCGGATTAACTGCGATCTTAGTCATCTACCGTCGCAAAGAACACATTAGGCCGTACGTTATAGCAATGTTCTCCATCTTTGTTTTAGCTTTTTGCTGTCTCCCATTCATCTCGTGGTCAAGTCTCTCGTGGCAGGAAGTGAAGTTCGATTTCGAAAACTCGTCTAGGTGGCCATGGATTGTGATCGGGCAAACACTCGCAGAACAATTTGGCACAATTGTCGTCGGGCTCCTCGCCCTAATACTTTTAGTCAGAAAGAGTCGTCCCGCTCTAATCGGTACAATTGCGTTTGTTGCATGCTTTGCGATTGCAACGGCGGCGGGCTTCGCTATGTCTCGTGCCGTTTTCCTACAACGTTACTTTATTTTTGTGCTACCGCTTGTGATGCTGGTGATTCTTGGTGCACAACAAAAAACTTGGCACCGCAAGTTTGACCTCACACCTATCGCTATTACGATTCTGTTGGCCCTGATTCTGTTCGCACATGGCAAACGTTCGCTCGACGTCATCCAATGGGAAAATCCACCTTGGGACGAAACTGCTGTTATTATCAATGCGTCTGAACGGCCCATCGTGTTCACGACTAGGCCCTTGTCACTGCGGTCGCCATACTTTGATAATTTGGGCATCGAAGTTTTAAAGCTCAAGACGCTAGGCGAAGATGCGTTCCTTGATATTTTGCAAGCAACTTACTCGGGCCACACAGTTTGGATTTTAGAAAACAGCTGGGGAATTTACTATTACGACAAAGACTTGAATCACTTCATTAGCACTCACGGCTGTTCGAAGGAAACCCGGCATCTTCGCCGAGGGTGGAACGATATCCTTGTGCTACTAAAAATTTCCTGCCCGCTCTTTACTCCGCTTAAGGACGACTAACGTTTTTGCTTAAACGCAATCCGTGCAGGAGCGAAACCATTAAAGCCCGTGTTCCAAGCAAACGAGTATCCACAAACACCTTCAAGACTTATCGTCTGTCCGACGCACTTTGAAGGATCGGTAATTTTTCCCGCTATCTTAAGAAGGAAATCATCTTCTGCGCACGTTGGACCAAAAAACCGAATGGATTTTTTTGTTCGAGCGTTTGTAATCTGCCTAGGTATTTTATTTAACCGAAGCTGCGACCACTTTAAATGTGCCATCCGAGAACCCGATAGAGTAACGTCCCATCCGTCGGGATGAGTGCGCACATCGAGAATTTCAGTTTCGATAACTCCAGCGTCCTGCGACCACCAGCGACCGGGCTCAAAGAACACTTGGAAATTAGGCTTTCGCCGTCCAATTTCGGTCATGAGCCATTTCGCATCGTCTTCGGATAGTCGCTCCCAGCCACCGCCAAAGTTAACCGATTGAATTTTTCTTTTTTTAGAAAGCTCATGAAATTTCAAAAACATTCGCATGAGATCTTCTACCGTTGTCGACTGAAAACCCATGTGGACAGAAAATGAGTCCACCGGCGCGTTTAGTGCCTCACGAAATGAAGCTCCAAAGCGTCCTTCGTCGACACGCTTTAAAATAGTCGAGGCATTGATTCGTAGTGCGCCAAACTTTTTGCTTCGCGAATGGAAGAACGCATCTGTCGAATTTGCCGCAACCTTCAACCGATTCTTAAAAGGATGCGACGGAACCTCGTGTACAGGTCCAGAAACCCAAATATCTTTCCCACGAGACGCAAACTTTCGAATCAGCTGGTATTCAGCTCGGTTTGATACGTCGAACCCATCAAGATAGCGAGCCGCTAATTTTAGAACTTGTGGCGCTGGGAAAGATTTTACTGGAAAGAGCATTCGAACGTGATTGCGTCGCGCATGCGCCGACACTCGCTTCATCCGATTCTCAATTTTTGCTAAATCGAATTCAATTCGAGGACGGTGAACGCGAAATTCAGATGGCACTTTTCCTCTTGTCTTCAAAAATGCTTCCCCATATGAGACAGGAGTTCCACTGCGATCTCATGATCGTTCTGCTTCTCAGGAAGCATATACAAAAATGGGCGCATTAGGTTACCTACAATATAACCAAGCCCGTAAAAAAAATGGCAGGTCCAAAAAAGTATGGGGAGCACAACAAGTTGCGCCCCACGACCATTTCGTACCATTGAGCGAACAGATTCAGCGAGAGTGAGCGCCAGGTACAATGCCGGAGCGAGCACGAGGACAGGGGCTAACGCCGAGTTCCACGATGTAGATAGACGAACTACTAATGCAAGACTGTAGAGCGTGAAAATCATCGGAAGTAGAAAAATCACATTCCACGGAGGTCTTAGCAAAATGTAATGTTTTGCCCGCCCATGTCCGTACCAAAAAAATTGTCGCGCAAATGAAACGAGATTCGCGCGCGGCTCGCGATAGCAGATTGCCTCGGGCTGATAAACCATTTTTGTCTTCTTCGATAATCTTGTTAGCAATTCATTTTCTTCATTGGGATAAAGATCGCGACGAAATCCGCCATTTGCCAGAAACAGATCTCGGCGAATGAGCAAATTGCATAAAATCAACTCTCGCTCGTTCGTTAACCGAATAAGTCCAAGGGGGCGATAGCGCGCACGAAACGGTCCCAAGCCGATTGGCGACGCCAAGACAACGTCTGCAAATCGCTTGAACATGGTGCGAGCATCTCTACAAACCGATGGACCGCCAATGACTCCTGCTCTATCAAACGCACGCAAACCAGCTTCGTACTGCCGAATAAGTTGTGGGTCGGCACAAGAGTCATCATCGAGGAAGATTAGAAACTCGCCGCGAGCTCGCTCTGCGGCCGCATTGCGTTGTTGGGAAGGATGCTTGCCAGTAGCTAGAATAACCTCAATCGATGATTTATCGACACCTTCAAGAGACGAAAGCGCACGCAAAGCTGAAGCACAGTCGCTTCTCGTGCGGCCGATGATGATTATCGTATAACGAACTTGGGTCATCGCAATATCCTTGCGGAGTTTTCGAAAGATAGGCAACTTTTCAATGCGATGTTGAACAGTTTTGTGCGAGCAAGTCTTTTAAATGGGGTTGTCCCCGCGTATGCAGCTTTGTTGCGTAAGCAGCTCGGTCGCAATTTGCAGTTAGAAGTGCGAAACAGCAGCCTTTCATCAAAAGATTACTCAGCACTATTAAGTGATCTCGACCTTGCCGTGATTGGCGACTTCTCCGATGACGAGATCAAGAAGTTGCGCGACGTGCATGACCGCATCCGGCGCGTTCTGGTTTTTATTGGTGAACTTGAAATCTATCTAATCGATGAGTGGGTTGCTCGTCCTACACTGCTGCAAATACTGGAGCCGTACTATACCCCACTTCGATTGATACGAAAAATTCGGTGGATGATACGGATCATCGACACCTCCTCGAAGTTGGCTGCACTACGGGCACGTCGGGGGCTGGACAAAGCACTGACGAAGCTGAATATTCAAGGTACTAAGATCGAAACGCTTCGTGGTCGGCGACAAGAACCAATCGAGCCTGCGCTTGCGAAAATTTCTGAAGAGATTATTTCCTCATGGAATTTAAGGATCGAACCTCTTGGAGACTCATTTAAGTTTCACCACCCGATGCTCGAACTTACATTTGTTGACGGAGTATCGCCCGAACCAAGGGGCCCATACGTTCGGAGCAAAAGCGAAAACGCACTGCTGTTAGCCGCAATCTTCCCACAGCCCGCTTACGATGGGCTGGATGCCGCCCGCTTAAACGAACTTCGCTCGAACCCTAAAGTTCGAGAATACCTGCAAGCATTCTCTCGCTTTGAACTTAATGTAATGACCGCCTCGGTGCGAGGCCTCAGCGAGATTCCGGATTGGTATGAAGCGAACCGAAAAGATTTTGAGTCAGCCTTGCGCCAATCCATCGATTCATAAACGTATAAAGCGTAAACTGCCATGCTGTGATTTTATGACTGACCACTCGTCCAACTAACTCAGATTCTGCAATTGGAAAATCGAACCGAGGACTTGCCAAACCT
>JANOUF010000344.1:0-8437 GCA_031416685.1 Bdellovibrionales bacterium | reverse complement strand
GGCAATTTAATCTTACCGATGTCGTGAAGAAGTCCACCGAGTGCTAACTTTTCGATTGTGGATTGTTTTATCCAATCGTGACCCTGACCAAGCATCGTTGAAACCATGCTCACCATCATCGCATGACGAGTGAAGCCGTCTTTCATAGAAGAAAATTTCATCACGAGGTCGGAGAGACCTGGGCTGCCGGCCACAACTGTTAACGATGCTTCAGCAACTAATCGCGCATGCGTGATCACCGTGTAATCCAC
Organism: Bdellovibrionales bacterium; assembly: GCA_031416685.1. GTDB lineage: Bacteria > Bdellovibrionota > Bdellovibrionia > Bdellovibrionales > JAMPXM01 > JANOUF01. Next base: position 8,186 of record JANOUF010000344.1, on the reverse strand, counting down.
ACCGATGCTATGGATCTCTTCGTAAACAGATTTTGCTGCGTTTTCGATGACGTGAAGTTTTGCCAAGTTATCGATTGCATCGTTCCCGACCGTCATGCCCGCAACCGAGATCGATTGCTTCACTAAACTTCTGAAGTCGTTCGATTTTGCGTAAAGGTAAACGAGTCCTTTTTCTTTGAATTTTTTTAAATGATCGACAGATGTGTTCGCGCCCGCACGTGCCACCATTACGAACTTGTCGTCTGAAAGCTTCACGTACAAGTTTACTTGTATCATCGGCTTCAGGATCAGCTCGTCGATGGAAATTGGGTACATTGGGCTCTTGGTATCCATGCGTAATTCATCGGAATTTCGAGTGGTTTTTATTACGGTAATCGTCCTGACCTAGACCTTTTTCAGAACCAACTGCTGTCATTTACTAGACGTAAAGCCAGTTTTAGTTTTCTCCACTCTTTTAGCGCACCCGGTAAACACACATCTTGTCTCACTTTTGTACAATGACCGGTCTAGTCCCGCGCTAGCGCGGAGATCTGAAGTTTTTCTCTGACTTCTTTGAGGTGTTTCATGAGCGGTGCAAATCTTAACAACGCTCACTTAAGTGGAGCGGAGTTTATGCTCGCGCAGCTGGACGATGGTTTTTATGGATTCTGACGATGAACCAGATATCGACTTCAGTTACGAATCGTAAACGATCCGAACGTTATCGAGATAATCTTGCATGCGCACGGCAACTGATTCAATGGCACCAATGTCTTCGCTCTCACCGGCTGTTTCAAGTTCTTTGCTCAAAGTCTCAAGGTACTCAAAGCCATAAGGACGGCAAATTCCCTTAAGCGTGTGCGCGGTTCTGCGAATAAATTCAAAATCTTTACGAGTAATCGCATCACGAATATCACTTAGATCGTTGCGTCGATTGCCCATAAAAGATGGGATAAGATCTTCGAGATCTGGATCCGGACGCACCACCCAAGTTGTTGTCGACGCAGTACGAGTTGTATCTTCCATGGCCCGGTTCCCCCAAAAATCTTTGATCGGACTCAACTTCGCTCTAGTTCAGTCTACTGTCAAAAACAGTTTCGAAGCCCTGATTCATACTGTCACTTTCTTACACTATCAAAAACGTGCGAATAGTTTCGAGACCTCAAACAAATAAACGATTCATCTATGTGTAACTCGATTTTCGGTACCGATCGAACGGATTCTTAACTATTCCAAACCTGACAATATCAGCGAATTAGATCGATTTTTGTCCTCAAAACCTGGTTTTCCCCAGGTAAACGCGGTCAAAACGCATTCGAACTTCTCGTCAGTTAAACATTTTTAGTTTTGTCAGACTTTCAGTGCGTGCGAGCAAACTTTTCGCACGTGCCAACCTCAATGTTTAGAAAACTACAAAGTTTCGCAACGTAATCTATGCACACGCGGTTTGTATTTGCGTACTTCTCTGATAATCTTCTTCTCAGTTTCTTTACGCCCTTGACGGTATTTGAAAAACGCGACTAAAAATACCACTTGGGCCGGATTGAACCAGTCACAACTAGACAGTGTATGTAAGTTGTTAAGGATCCAGAGATAGTTCCGACGGTAGTTCCGACATAAGTAACGACAGCTTTTTTCAGAAGGGGTTTACAGTGCACAACGTTCTGCTCGTAGAAGATTCGTCAGATGCGTTCAACTTAGTTAAGAGGGCACTTGGAAGTTCGATCCACCTTGAGTGGGCGAAATCGCTAAGTGAAGCTTCTAGAATCCTGCAAAAGAAATCGTTCGATCTTATTCTTCTCGATGTGATGCTGCCGGATGGTGACGGTTACCGTCTTTGCTCGATTCTTCAAACCGACGACCAGCTCAAAAACATTCCAGTGATTTTCTTGACCGCTAAAAACTCAGTTTCAGACAAAGTTCTCGGCTTCTCTGTAGGCGCTGACGATTTCGTGTCTAAACCATTTGATGCGCTCGAATTAAAAGCGCGTATTGATTCTCGCTTACGCAAACGTGATCGCGAAAAAATGGAATCTGACATCCTGAAACTTGGCGATATCGAGATTAATAAGAACACTCAAAAAGTTCAGATTTTCGAAAACGGCCAAGCGCACGACGTCGATCTCACACCGATTGAGTTTAAACTTCTTCTTTTCCTATGCAAGGAAGTAAACAAGGTTTACTCGCGCGATGAAATCTTAAATTCAGTTTGGGGCGAAAGCATCCACGTCTACAGCCGAAGCGTTGATACGCACATTTCGAAACTCCGCAAAAAACTCGGATCTAAGGCAAGCTACATCGAATCGGTACACGGAAGCGGTTATCGTTTCGTGGTCGACGAAGAGGCAAAAATTCCTCGTGTTGAGCTTGCTCCCCACCCACTGCGCTAATTAAATTCCTGAATTCTCGTATACTGGTTGACCGGTATACATGAGTTCCAGAGAAACCCGCTTCGAAAGAGCGGGTTTTTTATTTTTAACGATGTTGTCGCTATGTGCACGAACCAGCACAAATGACCGACAGCTTCTTACATTTTCGCCTTACTTACTACATCACCTCAACAAGCTTGGATGGGCACCTTAGGACACACTTATTGAAGCACCGGTTATTTGTCTAATCGGCTGTTCGCCGACTTCCCCAGCGAAGTTGGCATAGGCGCGAGCCCGTCGTTTCAAAACCCTTCAATAAATTTCCCTCTAAAGAGGTAGGTCTGCAAAGGCCTACCTCTCCCTCCTTTCGTGCGAAGCTGAGCTAGTATCTAGAAACTCACTTCAGCAAAAACTGGAAGATGATCCGACGCAACCCGCGTCAGCGAATTTGAGATTGCAGTGATCTCCATGCGCGAAAAATGCGACACGAAGACTCGGTCGAGACAAAATCGCGGCCACCTGGACGGAAAAGTTTTTACGTCGCGTCCTGTAGTAAACGCTCTTTTTAGCTTCCGAAGATTCGAACTCCACGCAAACCACTCATTAAAGTCGCCCATAAGAATGAGGTGTCTCTCCGTTGGTATTGCATCTATGAGTTGAGCCACTTGGAATTTTCGCTCCCACCATTTGAGGCCCAAGTGTGTGTTGACGATCTTGACCTCCTGGCCGTTTACAAAAATTGTCGTCTCAAGCACGCCACGTGGCTCGAAACGCCTGTAGGTGAGGTCTCGCTCGCTCACATCCTTTAGCGGCCACTTGCTCAAGACAGCGTTGCCATAGGCGCCGTAGCCCCGTTTGAGCGTAGGTCCAATTACCGCATGCATCCTAGTGCTCTCACTCAGATAGCGAAGTTGATCAACCCCGTCACTGACCTCAAGCGATGAGTCCACTTCCTGAAGCGCGATGATGTCTGCATCCGCGTCGAGAAGAACATCTCGGATACGCTCGGGACTATATTTCCCGTCGGCTCCAAAACAGCTATGAATGTTGTAACTGAGACATCGTATTACCACTCTGCTCGCCTTAAAAAGTTTCCAAAAAAAGTTAGCGCAATTATCAAACTTCGATCCCGGTTTCGCATAAAGTTTTTATTTCTACGAACTATTCACAAGCGCACTCCATTGGCGAGCACTCTCCGGGCTAAAGTAATCGGATAGGTAGGTTAACCAAATAAGGAGGTCCCACTTGATTCACTGGATAATAGTTCTTTCGATCGCAGTCGCACTGGGCTGGATGACAAGTCTTTTAATGAGGCGAGTTGGCATGGGGGCAATAGTTTGCATTCCTGTTGCGATGATTGGTTCAGTGCTAGGTGGGATACTCTACAACGTTTATGATCCCGTCTCGAATTTTGCTTTCTATGGCTTCGCGATATTTCTAACCATACTCTCTTTGGGCGGCGCTATTTATGCTTACGTGCTGACGGGAACTGAGCGCAGAGTTTAAAGCGAATATAAGCCGGTCAGTTTAAAGCGGAGACCGAACCATTTTGAAAAAAGCAAGTTTCGCTAGACGTTTCACGGAGAGTTAAGCCAGCGAAACGACACTTCATTTTCACCCAAGCAAATTTTCAAAATTTGGCGCTTTTTCCCCTCTGTGGTAGACTGTTTTCAGTAGCCAGAGAGGTGCGAAAACCGCCTCGGCGGCTCGTTTCAAGACACCTTGCACTTTTCTTTAGGTGCAAGAAGTTGGGAGCAGCTTCGCTCCAAAATGTTGTTTGAGTTTTGTGTTTGTCTTGATCGTGGCAAAAATCCGCTGAATGCGTACGTGCGTTCATGAGTGGAGCTATGCGTATGTGGGTCACATGCGAACGAGGCGGAGCTACGTCTACTTGGGAATTATTCAGACGGAGTTGCTTTATGCAAAATTTAGCGCCGAAAGTAAAAAACAGATATCGCGTTGTCGACGGTAAAACGTCAATTGAGTTGAAACTCAAAACGCCGCATCAGTTATTCGATGAGCGCGATCCCGCGCCGTTCCGTGAGCGCGATCTCGATGATGATGCCGTCAGATATATAATCGACTCGTACAAAGGTATCAGCTCCGACACTGAAGACATTAAACTCTCTCTGTATTTTGCGGAGATGGGAACCTTCCGTAATGAAGGCGACGTTATTCCGAAAGCAATCCGTGCTTTTTTTGAATATGAAACCGAGCTAAGAAACCGAGAGCTCCGCGAAACCTTCAGAGAAGGTTTTATCTCGTTACTCATTGGACTTACGTTCCTCCTACTTTGTAGTTGGTTTTCGCATTCATCTTATGCGGAGTCGGGCTTATTGCAGACGTTCACAAAAGAATGGCTCATGTTAATGGGTTGGGTTTCAATGTGGCGCCCGATCAATATTTTCCTCTATGAGTGGTGGCCGATTCGCGAAACGATGAAAACCATGCGCGAGCTCGCACAAGTCGAAATTGAAGTGCACCCGCTTGATCGTGCGCCAGCGCTCGATCCATCAGCCGAGCAACGCCGCGAATCTGCGAGAATCGTATTTGCAGGAACGCTGAAGTCCTCGTGAGGATTGAGTCACCAAGACTCACCTTTTTGTGTAAATCTTTAAAAGACAATAATCCTCTCTCGGTTAAGCGACCGTGAGTGGCGTATTATGACGGCTTACCGTGATTAGATTAGAACAGTCCCTAACAGGAAGGTGTCATGATGACGAACGAAGAAAAAAAAATTCAGGAAACGTCAGCGTCTCGCTGGCATCCGAACGCACCATTGAATCCCACGCTCGGCGCTGACCAAAATGAAGCTGATTATCAGGCCTCGCAGGATCGCCCAATTGAAACCCCTGTTTCAACTCCTGATATGGAAAACGTGACGCAAGTCATTCCGCCTATCGTAGAGTCGGATGATAGCCTTGACCACCAATGGCGTGCAGGCGGCCCGAAGCATTAAGTCGCCACCACCTTGAGCGAGTGTTGAAAAAAGAAAGGGCGCTTTGCGCGCCCTTTTTACTTATGAAAAACTTGGAGTCAACGGTCTCGTTGGCTCGCTAGCGGGCTCTCGATGCTTCCGTTGATAGGGCGGATCATATTGCGGCTGAATTTCAGCTCTAGGAACATGTACGGTTGGTTCCCCTTTCACAGCAGCCACAATATTTCGTGGCACTGCCGTTGGATTTGGAACCGGATCAACGAGCGCATTCATGAGATCGTAAGACTTCGAATATTCAAGCCAACGACTTTCCTTAAATGCCCAAATGAATCCAACAACCGCTGCGGTGGTTAAGAGTGCGCCGATCACAAGTGACGTCCACGCAAGCGCTTCACCACTGACGCCGAGTACAGCAAGCAGGCCACCGACGAAAAGCACGAACCCGCAAACCAAAAGTGCGACCGCTGCGATTCCGCCAACAGAACCCATCGCGCCAACTCTAACGACTCCCACAGTTTTCAAATATACTTTTACCGCTTGCAGACCTTTAAGCCGAACTTCTTCAGCTAAAATTGGTTTCACCAAAAAGCTGATCGCGTATTGCAAATACTTATTCATTGTAGACTCCCTTAATGAAGGTCTGAGTCAGACGAAGAATCCGCACCACGACCTAGTAAAAATCCAATTGCGAGAGATGCGAAAGCTGCGCCGCCAATGATTGGCCATGGATTCGTGCGAACTTGCGCATCGACTCTGCTTGCGATCACTCGGCTTTGTTCCACGCCTTGTTTTGCATAAACAGATGCTTGATCCACGGCTTGCGTCCCGTAATCAAGAACTTGATCACCCATCTTTGGAGCGAAGTCGTTGATTGCGCGGCGAAGATTTGTGTACTCCGAAGTAATGAGTTCACGAAGATTTGCGCCGTCGCGGTTGATGACGTCGTCAATCAATCGAAGTGCATCTTTGATCGTCGTTGGACGATTTGAACCTGTCACGCTCGCCGAAGTGCCGGCAGAATATTCGACTGACTCGTTCTGCAGACTTGCTGATGAGTTCTCCACCGAACTCGTTGTCGTATCCGCCAGGTCCTTGCCGTAATTGCTATTTTTGTTATTAGCCATTTCGAAATCCTCCTTCATATTCTTTCGGAATATTCTTTTGTTGACGGTTTACGTTAGAAATTCCGCGCGCGCACAGCAATGGCAAACTGGTTATGTCGATATATCTCTACAATCGATTCAACGAATAACGATGAAGCACTTCGTGCATTGAGGCAGGCTGGCTCAATGTTTCTGGAGGATTTATGCTTTACTGGGCACTCGTTTTTTTCGTGGTCTCCGTAGTCTCAGCTGTCTTCGGCTTTGGCGGTATTGCTGAGACAACGGCGGGCATCGCGCAAATTATCTTCTACGTGTTTCTCGTGTTTTTTGTGATCAGTTTGATTGCGGGACTTGTTAGCGGCGGACGTCGCACGACCATGTCGTGAAGTCTGTGCAACATGTGGGCGACACTTCACATGTTCTAAAACATGGCACAAGGACTGTTGAAAATGTCACGCGATACGGTGAGGTCGAACATTTGCTGAACATTTGCTTTAGTCGCGCGCGAGCGCAGGCAAAAAATTTGGAGGCCTGATGGAAGTTCTCAGTAAGCACGGTCAAGTTATTTACGAAAGCATGACTGTGCATCGACCGCAGGATTTGGTTGAAGAAGCTGTAGGTCGCGGAGTTTCGCTCACCGATGCCGACCTTAGGGGCTGGGATCTATCAGGATGTAATCTTTCAAATGCAAACTTGGCGGGCGCGTGCATGAACAGCGCCGACCTCACTGACGCTGATCTTGGGAGTGCGCGACTCAACGGTGCTAACTTTGAAAACGCGAACCTAACTAAGGTTTGCCTTGATGAAGCTTCCGCGGTTTGGGCTGACTTCACTGGTGCGATTTTAAACGAGGCTTCGATTCAACATACGTTACTTCAAGGGGCTAACCTTCAGCGGGCATCGCTGCAGCGCGCCGATCTTTCGCACTCCAATCTTTATGGAGCTAATCTTGCCGGCGCAAATCTAATGTGGGCGAATCTTTGTGGGGTTGATCTATCGGGCGCCGATCTAAGTGCTTGCGACCTTTATGGCGCTTTTATGGATATGCAGGCTGTTTTACGGACCAACTTTAAATCGGTAAACCTGCAAAACACGTCGCTAGCTAACAGCCTTTTCCAGCTTTCACAGCCAGTCTAAACGACAAAGTTTTCGACGCCAGACCGACAGTAAAACGAATAAATAAAATCAGTACCTCTCCGAAATTGAAACCAGTCGGGGATCTTTTTTTTGATTATACAAATTTTAAATCGGCTGCTAGATTCGTTGTGTTCGAGTTCGCTTGCGAGTACCGGCTCAGTTGTTTTTTGCTTTCGGATATCTCGAGTTTGCGGCTCTCCAAACAGCCCTTCTAGGAGGTACTTTAATGGGCAAGAAACTTTACGTCGGAAACCTTCCATACTCTGCTTCTGAAGAGACGCTTACTAGCTTCTTCGGTCAGTGGGGAACAGTCGAATCAGCTCGCGTGATTATGGATCGCGAAACTGGTCGCTCAAAAGGTTTCGCTTTCGTCGAAATGTCTACAGACGAAGAAGCAGCAGAAGCAATCAGCAAATCAGACGGCCAAGAGTTTGAAGGACGTGCAATGCGCGTTTCTGAAGCTCGTCCACAAGAAGGTGGCGGAGGTCGCGGTGGCGGCGGCGGCGGTCGTGGTGGCGGAGGCGGCGGTCGTGGTGGCGGAGGCGGACCCGGATCTGCAGGGTGCTGAAGGCAGCGATGTCGCTGCTGTCGAGCGCGGCCACCTGCTGGGTGCTCAGGGCCGTGATCTGGTCGGCCTGCAGCGACACCAGCTGGTCGGTG
>JANOUF010000343.1:0-4041 GCA_031416685.1 Bdellovibrionales bacterium | reverse complement strand
TATGACATCCAGTTGGAATCGCTTTGCAATTCCCATTTCGTAGTGACTTTTTTAATATTCGACCAAAAATCCAGGCTGTGATGGCCGGTGATATCACCGTGTCCAAACTTCGATGCGCTTATTCCGCCAAAAGAAAACGGTTCTCGAGGAACGGGGACACCAACGTTAATGCCGACCATTCCTGTGCTCGCCTCGGATACAACCCGTTCGGCTAAAGCGCCGTTTGATGTAAACACGCTACAAGCATTTCCATAGTCGTTTGAATTTTCGATCTTCATCGCAACCGACAAATCCTTGCAGCGAATGATGCTCAAAATTGGACCGAAGAGTTCAACAGCAGCTGCTTCGGAGCCTGGTTGCACTTGATCCAGAATCGTTGGGCCAAGCCAGTTTCCTTCTTCAAAACCTGCTGGCGCTTTCGCTTTGCGTCCGTCGAGGAGAATGCGCGCGCCAGCTTTCTCCGCTCGGTCAATCGCGGTCACTAGGAAATCCCTTTGTTCCCTCGTGATGATTGCGCCCATATCTTTACCGAGTTTTAGTGACGAGGCCCGAGCGACAATTTTCTCAATGTGTTTATCCGTATCGCCAACCGCAAGCAAAACCGAGGCAGCCATGCAACGTTGACCAGCGCAACCTGTGAAAGAATCAGAAATACCCATACCGCTGATTTCAAGATTTGCATCGGGCAGAAGAACGAGATGGTTTTTGGCTCCACCAAGCGCAAGAGCTCTTTTCCCAAGTGCCGTCGCGCGCTGGTAAACTAGCTTGGCTATTTTCGTTGAACCGACGAAGCCAATCGCTTTCACGACTGGATGATCAATAATTGCGTCGACCGTGCTTGCGCCACCATGAAGAACTGTGAATACGCCTTGAGGTATGCCTGCTTCTGAAAGCGCGTTTGCGATGTACATCGACGTCAGTGGCGTTTTATCAGAAGGCTTCCAGACGTATGAGTTACCGAGAGCTAACGCGATTGGAATGGTCCACATAGGAACCATCGCAGGAAAATTGAACGGAGTGACGTTGGCAACGACGCCCAGTGGTTCACGGCGGTACTCGCAAGAGACTCCACGCGAAACTTCAACTTTACCACCTAGATCGAGATTCTGGATGGAGAGTGCGAACTCTAAAACTTCGATGCCCTTCATCAGCCCAGCTTTCGCTTCCGCGAATGTTTTGCCGGATTCAGAACTTTTTAGATGAGAAATTTTATCGAGATCACGATGAAGGATGTTTCTAAAGTTAAATAGAATTCGTGCGCGCTCTTTCATTGGGGCGCGGCCCCATGCAACTTGCGCGGCACCAGCAGCTGTCAGCGCCGTTGAAATTTGCGCTGCACTAGGCACTGACACTTCGCCGATCGGCTTACCGTTGTACGGCGATACGACTTCAACTCGGCCAGCTTCGCCCTTCACCCACGCGCCGTTGACGAAGTTGTGGCATACCAGTTTTTCAGTCGGCAAAATAGTTTCCATAAAGACCTCGTTTAGCGAAACAAAAAGAGAAAGAAAATTTTTAGGTTAGGCACCCAAGTAGGATTCAATAACTCGTGGATCATTGAGCAAATCGCTACCAGCGCCGCTGAATGAAATTTTTCCGGTTTCTACGACGTATGCACGATGAGATATCTTTAGAGCCATGCGTGCATTTTGCTCGACGAGAAGAACTGTCGTACCTTCCTTATTGATCTTCTTAACGATTTCAAAAATCTGAGCAACGATAATCGGCGCAAGACCAAGAGACGGCTCATCGAGCATCAAAAGTTTTGGACGAGACATAAGAGCGCGCGACATCGCAAGCATCTGTTGTTCTCCACCCGAAAGTGTACCGGCACGTTGCTTGATTCGTTCTTTTAAGCGCGGGAAAAGATGAAAACAATTTTCTAAGTCGTCTGCGATTCCTTTGGAATCGTTACGCGTGTAAGCGCCCATTTCCAAGTTTTCCATAACAGTCAAAGTCGCGAAAACACCGCGACCTTCTGGGCTATGAGAGATTCCTTTTAAAACAATTTTATGCGCTTTCGTTCCTCGAAGATTCTCGCCTTTGAAAATAACATCGCCAGTGTATGGGAGAATGCCTGAAGCCGCGCGAAGAGTAGTCGTTTTGCCGGCGCCGTTGGCGCCGATCAACGATACGATTTCACCTTGGCGAACGTTGAAGTTGATATCTTTCAATGCGTGGATAGCGCCGTATTTTACGTTTAGGTTCTTTACCTCAAGAATAGTGTCACTCATGTTGCGTCCTGGCCGAGATATGCCGCGACAACTTTTGGATCGCGTTTGATTTGATCAGGCGAACCCGAAGCGATAGTCGTGCCATGATCCAATACTAAAATCCGCTCGCAAATTCCCATGACCAATTTCATGTCGTGCTCTATGAGCAAAACCGTTAAACCAAAGTCTTTGCGAATTTGCGCAATCGTTTCCATTAAGCCTTCGGTCTCTTTGTGATTCATTCCGGCCGCAGGCTCGTCGAGCATAATAACTTTTGGCTTAGTCGCCATCGCACGGATAATTTCAAGCTTACGCTGTTGACCATAAGGTAAACCGCCAGCCTCTAAATCCGCCTTAGTATCGAGTTGAAAAATGCTTAAGAGCTCAAGGCCCTTTTTACGAAGCTCATCTTCCTCGAGGAAATAAGCTGGAGTTTTTAAAACCGCAGCAGTCATGCCGTAACGAGTGTGTTGGTGCGCTGCGATCAGAACGTTTTGCAAAACGGTCATCTCTTTGAAGAGACGAATATTTTGAAACGTACGTGTCACACCTAGGTGCGAGATTTGATAAGGCTTCAACGGGAGTGTAGAGCGACCATCGACTGTTACGTCGCCCATTGTTGGCTTATAAACGCCAGTGAGCGTATTAAAGACGGTCGTTTTGCCTGCACCGTTGGGACCGATGAGACCAACGAGTTCACCCTTCATTAACTGAAGGTTGAAATTATCGACGGCTTTCAAACCGCCGAACTGCATGGTCACGCCTTTTGCTTCAAGTAGTGGTTGTGCCACGTTTTCTCCTGAAGAATTCGATGATTTCGGTTCTGCCGAAAATACCTTGAGGGCGAACCACCATGAAGATGATTAAAAGTAGAGAGTAGATAACCATTCGCAAATCGACGCCCGTGTATTCTTGCAATGGGCGAAGCACGAATTCAGGAACAATCGTCACGATGATCGCTGCGATGATGGAGCCTGTGAGGCTCCCCATACCGCCGAGAACGACCATGATAATGACGTCGACAGTTTTTGTGAATTGGAACGTCGATGGATTGAGATACTTCGTTGCAAACGCAAACAATGAGCCTGCAACACCAGCAAAGAACGAAGAAATCACGAACGCACGAACTTTCATTGAAGTCGTGTTGATCCCCATCGCTTCAGCTGCGATTTCATCTTCGCGAACACTTTCAAAGCCACGGCCATGAGTGCTGCGGACTAAACGCCAAAAAACAAAAAACGTAATGGTGATCCAAAAAGACGCCCAGAAGAACGATACGAAAAAAGGCGAAATCACCAATGAACCAACTTTAACTTCAACTGAACCTGGGATGCCGTACATTCCACGCGCGCCACCGACAGCTTCCATGTTGAGTAAAATCACGCGAATGATTTCCGCAAATCCGAGAGTGACGATTGCAAGGTAGTCGCCTTTGAGTCGAAGCGATGGAAGCCCTACGAACCATCCGGCCAGCGCCGCTAACAACCCACCAGCAATTCCATAGAGCGGGAAGTTGAGGAATTCAAACGGCGGAGGTACGAGCATCATCGGTGCACCTGGGCCCATCGATTGTTGAGCTAAATAGCCAGCAGTGTAAGCACCGATTGCCATGAAGCCCGCGTGGCCCAATGAGAACTGACCGGTAAATCCATTTACCAGATTCAGACTCAAAGCTAAAATCGAGTTAATAAAAATGTAGAGAACGATTAGCTGAGTGTAACCATTCGTGAAATTGTCGAGGACCGCACCTAGAACAAGGAGTGCTAAGAAAAAAGCTGTCGGAGACAAATGCGATTTCCAAAAGAGGCTCTTTGCAGTTTCTTTTGTC
>JANOUF010000342.1:0-15117 GCA_031416685.1 Bdellovibrionales bacterium | reverse complement strand
CGAACTGTTTGCGAGATATCAAAGTCAGTCGTGCCCGCCTCAAGAACTGTTTGCGCTTGGAATTGTTTTTGTTTGCGACCATGGATCGCACCGTAGGTGAACACGCGACCTTGTACTCCAGCGGGTAAATTATAGAAGCCGCGATAATCAACGGAGCTCGCTGCAACTACATATCCAGGTTGAGTTTCGACAGGAATGTGAATCGTGCAGCGAAGTGCTCCAGGTAAATCGCCTGCTCGTTTTTGAATTGAGAATTGATCGAACAAAATTGATATCGCAGAGCCATCGTCGGTGACGCTTGCACTTGCGCTCCCGCTTGGACAACCTGGCCCAGCCACGACGGGTGCACCGAGTTTATAACTTTGCGCGAATGCACCACCTGAAAAAAGTAGAGCAAGAATTGCTAGAACCGATTTAACCAACATAGAGCCTCCGAATTCCGAGTCGCGGAGCCATTTCGGCTCCAATTCCGTTGCTACACATTGGTAATTACAAACTCCGGGCCAACCAAAAGGTACTTGTTACCTTTTGGTTTAGCAGGCGCATCACCAAAAGGTAACAAGTACCTTTTGGTTTTAGAGGCGTTCGAGGCGGGCGAATTTTGCCACGAATTTTTTTACGGTGTTGTCGCTGAAGACCACGCTGACTTTGAGATCGGGACCTGAACCGATAGTCTCGAAAATCGTGCCGGCGCCGTAACTTGGATGACGAACTTTCATTCCTTTTTTTAATTGGGCGCCACCGCCGCTGGCATCGTCGAAAGTTTCGTCGCCAAAATCTTCGTAGCTCGGCATTCCGTCATTGCTCATTAGCGGATGTGGTTTGTAAGGAGTGCTGTTGTAGCCACTACTTGCGCGTGCGTTCTGTACGAAACGCGGACGCGATATTGAACTTTGTTCCTTCTTGTACTCTTCGGGAATTTCTTTGAGGAACCTGCTTGAAGGGTTTGACTGCTCTGAGCCCCAAACTTTTCTCGTGCGAGCGTAAGTCATGAAGAGTTGTTTTTCTGCGCGAGTCATTCCGACGTAGCAAAGTCTTCGCTCTTCTTCCATTGCGAACGGATCTTGATCGTCCACGGCGCGACCGCTTGGGAATAATCCTTCCTCGCATCCAACCATGAACACGATTGGATATTCGAGGCCTTTAGAAATATGCAAGGTCATCATCGTAACAGAATTATTTCCTTCTTCGATTTGGTCGGCGTCTTGTACGAGAGCCATTTCCTCGAGGAAAGTTTGCAATATTCCTTCGTCGCCACGCTCTTCTTCAAAAGTGGTGATGGCGTTATCGAATTCTTCTAAGTTCTCAATTCGGCTATCAGCTTCTGGATTGTCTTCGTCTTTCAGACGCTTCACGTACCCAGTGTCATCGAGAATGTTGTGATAAAACTCAGAGAGTTTCAGCGTTTTTGCTTTTTCTCTTAAGCTTTGGAGCAAATTTAAAAACTCACGAACTTTTCGAGTCGCTGCCGGATTCAATTCGCGACGATCAACCGCAAGCGCAGCACCTTCAACCATCGAAACACCGCTCAATGTAGAGAATTCTTCGATGCGATCAACAGTTGTTTTTCCAATTCCGCGCGCAGGTACGTTGATGATGCGCTTAAAGGCAATGTCATCGGTTGGATTCAAGACAAGTTTCATGTACGCGATGATGTCTTTGATCTCCATGCGCTCGTAGAACTTTAAGCCACCAACGATTTTGTACGGAATTCCGTGTGAGCGAAACTGATCTTCGATTACGCGCGACTGCGCGTTTGTGCGATAAAATACGGCGAAGTCGGTATATGAAACGTCACTGTCGCTCATCATCGTTTCAATTTCTTTAGCAACGAAACGGGCTTCTTCGTATTCGTTGCTCTCTTCGCGAACCGTAATAATCTCGCCCTGAGCGTTTTCCGTGAACAGCGTTTTGTCTTTTCGCTGCGTATTGTTTTTTATAACGTGAGTAGCGGCTTCGATGATCGTTTTTGTCGAGCGATAGTTTTGTTCAAGCTTAACCACTTTGGCTTCTGGGAAGTCGCGCTCAAAGCTTAAGATGTTTGTGATGTCTGCACCACGCCAGCTGTAAATCGATTGGTCTTCGTCGCCGACGACGCACAGATTGCGGTGTCCGCTCGCAAGTTTTTGCACGAGAAGGTACTGAATGCGATTCGTGTCTTGATACTCATCGACCATCAAAAATTTGAAACGCTTTTGGTAAGTTTCAAGAACTGCCGGATAATCTTTAAACAAGATGTAGGTTTTCAAAAGCAAATCGCCGAAGTCCATGGAGTTGGCGCGTTTCATGTCTTGCTCATAGCGAACGAAAACTTCGAAGGATTTTTCATCCATCAACTGGCGCTGACCTTTTACGTCTTCAGGCAAAAGGCCTTCAGTCTTCACTGAATTGATACGTGCTTGAAACGTTTTTGCAGGATAGGTTTTTTCGTCGATGTTCAATGCCGTGCAAACTTTTTTGACCATGCTCAGCTGATCGGCGCTGTCGTAAATTCCAAAGAACGGTTGATACTCCAGCAAATGCGCATGTTCGCGAAGCAGTCGAGCGCAAATCGAGTGAAAAGTGCTGATCCAAAGGCGACCGTGAAACGGAATATGGATTTGTTTGAGAAGGCCGATGATTCGGTTTTCCATCTCGCGGGCGGCTTTGTTTGTGAATGTTACGGCTAAAATTTCTTCAGGATTCGCGAGGCCTTGCGCGATCAAATTTGCTACTCGAAACGTAAGTACGCGCGTTTTTCCGGAGCCGGCGCCAGCCAAAATCAACAGAGGACCTACAAGCGTGTCGACTGCTGCTTTTTGCGCGGGATTCAGCGACTTTGAAAGGTTTTCAATGTCTGTCATTCGGAGCTCGCCTTTGTCTGTTTCTTCTCTGGTTGTTGTCTAAATTGCTGCGCTGTATTACTGTCCCGATGCTTCGACCTTCGAGGCAGGGTTTGTATATCTTCATGAGGTTCTTTTGTGAAGCTTTGCGTTTCGATAGCACTTCGAATTCAGTTCATTTCTCTGGTCAGTTTTCTGGCCGCAGTGGTGGGACTGAGCGCTTGCAATAAGAATCCGGAAGGTGCCGCTAGTCGTACGTATCAAATCCCTTGGCCGGACGCTGATGGCCAATACCAACTACAGAACATCGAAATCGAAACATTCAATGAGCCCTATCATCTCAAGGGTCAAGTCGCAGAAATTTTAGTCGAACCAAGTGATAACGGACAAACTTTAGCTGGTAGCAAATCGATCGGGCGGTTCTCGAAAACTTCCAGTGGCGTGATGGTGCCTATGGATTTCAACACGCTTCAAGCGACGACCATCTATGCGCATATGGAGCGCTTAATGAAACTTGATCAGACACTAGGGTTGACGGCTGAAGGTGTTTGGCCAGCGCGCATTGGTGTCGCGGTTAATTTTCCTGATGACGATGGGAATATGGAAAAGAATCAGGCGTATTTCATTCCTGATTTAAATTCACTCATCTTCGTTCCATACATTAGTTCCAAGCTTCCGATTAGTATGAATGCGGGCATTATCGCTCACGAACATTTCCATCAAATCTTTCAGCGTTTGGTGAATGATCGAATCGAATCGAAAAAGGAGCGTAAGGATTCTCTTTTACGCCTACGTGCATGTGCAATCAGTGAAGGCAATCCAGATCATACTCGTTTCGCAATACCGCTCGATGATGGAAACAAAACGAGCACCGTAACGACTCGACAGTACAACTTTTTCTTACTTCGCGCATTGAACGAAGGCTTGGCCGATTTTTACGGTTGGCTTTATTCGGGCGATCCAGAATTTATTTCGCCGTCGATGGAAAATTTAGGTCGAAATCGCTCGCTTGATAATCCATTGATTCCTCTCGGCTCAGTTGAGTCGGGTGTTTTTGACGTTGCACGACACTCCTATTCTAAGAATGTCGTGAAGCGAGTTGCGTACGACTGGGGAACTCGTTACGCGCAATTCTTCAGACGACTTGCGGGAGCACTTGGTGACGACCAACCGGCGCGTGCAGATTTAGCAAAAGCACTTTTGCGTTCATTGCCAAAGCTTGGCGAAGAAATGGATGCGAAATTCGATGTCGAGAAAATTGATCCTGATCTCGTCGTCCGCATGGTCGTTGAAGAGATGGGAACTCCAAACGCAAAGTCGTGTGACTTGTATAATCAGTTCGTAACGGATCAGCGCCCGCGTCCTCGAGGCTGCAGCCGGTGATTCTTTTTCTCGTCTTGTTTTTGTTTGCGAATCCTTGCTTCGCTGATAACGAAATTCTCGAAATTGAAGCTGAAGCTGCAGCTCAAGCTCATGCTGAAGCTTTTAAGCCTCGCGTACTTATAGTCGCTGGCATTGGCGCATTCATAGAACAAGAGGGGCATGAAGACCGCTATCAAGTTCGTGCGCCATGGCTCCTGCGTGGTGGTTGGGTCTTTGATCGTGGTGATGCGTATTACGAGTATAGCCGCTTCACGGTTACGACGAGTGAGGGAGCGATTACCATCCGTCGAATACAACACATCCAATTGCTCTGGTATCGTCACTGGCTTGAAAAGAAAGGCAACTTTGTGCCTTACGTAGCGGGCGCGCTCGGTGCGCAGGCAAACACACTTAAAACCGATTTCGGTTCTCAGTCGATAAAGACAAACGGAGAGAACGAACTAGCTGTTGGCTTGGCAACGGGCGCATTTACGACGTTCGCAAAGGTCTATGAAACTGGAATTGAGTTTCGAATGCTAGCCTCTGAAACGTTTCGCCCCAATCTTGCGATCGGGGCGACGTTGTTTTTTGGAATTCGATTGTAGATTCTAAACCGAACTACTGACGATCGATCTTCTGAACGATTGCCGAGTTGAGATTCGCCTGCTTCATCAGATCCGTGCGATACGTGCTCGCTTCTTTCATGCTCTTGAAGCTGCCAACACTTACGCGGTACCAAGCTTTGCCTTTGATTTTCGCTTCAACTGGATACGCCGGGAAGCCTTTGCCAACCAATGTATTCGCGTGAGCTTTTGCTTCATCGAGTGATGGGTACGAAGCAACTTGAACTGTGTACTCAGTTTCTTTTGCAGATCCCACGCTCTTCGGGAGCGCTTGTGGAACGCGAGACTCCACTTGTTTTACAGGAGCGCTTGGCGTTTCGTTCTGAGCAACGCGTTTCGCAGCTTCTTGTACTTGCTTCAGATCTGGCTTCGCAGACGCTGGCATCTTCACAACTGGCTCTGACGCCACTTTGCGAGTCTCACTCTTCTTATCTGCTTTTGTTTCTGGTTTCTTTTCGACAACAGTTTCTTCAGCAGCTGTTGGCGCCATCGCAACTTCAGTTTTTGAAGCGGCAGCGGCTTGCTCCTTAATCACTTTCTGAGCGAGTTCTTCAACTTCCTCAGAAGCGATCGCGTCTTCTTCCTCAAGCGAGTAGTCTTCTTGCTTCTCAGCAGTTGCTACTTGCGTGTGTGTATCTTGGAAATCAGATTCAAGAGCTTTCAGTTTGTAATCGTTCTCTGTCATTTCGCGGCCGAAATACACACCGCTAGAAAATGCGAGTAACGAAACAAATGCTATCAAAAGCATCTTTAACACAGTGTCGAACCGGGAATTGCCGGCATCATGCGTGATCATGGCCTCTCCTCGAGAGAAATTAACAATGCTCGTAACTATTTAATGATGCCTTTCCGCCATGCACAGGTCAACGTGTCAAAACCTTGACAACAACGAGGGCCAGGAGGTTCATGTGGCGATGGAAAATCGCCCTGCAGACAAGAGGATTCAAGAGTACTTCGATGCAGCAAGCGCTGCAGCAGATGAGGCTGCAGTTCTGCTCCTAAGTTATTACGGTAACTTACGCCACGTCTCGGAAAAGGATCAAGCCGGTCTAGTTAGCGAAGCCGATAAAGAAAGCGAAGCGATCATCGTTGGTCGCATTAAAAAACTCTTTCCTGAGCACCGCATTTTGGGTGAAGAATCTGGACTCACGGAGAGCAAGAATAGAGAAAAATCTTCTACTTCTGCTCCAATTTGGTTCATCGATCCACTCGACGGAACAACCAACTACGTCCATCAGTTCCCGGTCTTTGGTATTAGCATCGGTCTTGAAGTCGACGGCGAAGTCGTGCTTGGGCTTGTCTATGCGCCGAAACTTGAAATGCGTTGGACAGCAATGAAAGGCAAAGGGGCCTTCATGAATGGTGAGCGCATTCGCGTGAGTTCGCGTAACCAATTTCGTGACGGACTTTACGCGACAGGTTTCTCGAGCATCGATGACAATCTCGAGGCGCAAATTCACTTGCTTCGCGATTGTGTAAAAGACGCTCGTGGTATTCGCAGAGCGGGTGCTGCAGCGTTAGATCTATGTTTTGTTGCGCAAGGGATTTTCGATGTGTTCTGGGAAAAAAATCTCAACGCTTGGGATACGGCCGCAGGCAGTCTCATCGCGCTCGAAGCTGGCGCAACCGTCACCGATTTCGAAGGCCGCCCTTATTCCACGAACGAACGTCACATCATTGCCGGCAATCCGCATTTGCATCCCGAAATTTTGAAACGCCTCCACGCGAGCCGAGTTTAAGTAACCGAAAAAATAGTGAGATGACTCCCTAGAGGGGTACGCTTCGCATCCATGCCGCTCAGCCGAACACGCGCGTCGTTCTCGCATCCTGCTCCACTCGTCGATACAGCGACTTCGTCGGTATCGACGATGCGCGGTTCGGAGCCCCCTTTGGAGAGGGTTCGACATTCCCCCAATTCTCTCGGAAAAAGGGGGATTTTCCCTTGGCAAAAATGTCGCTGGGTGATTAAGTTGGGGCATCCAAAAAGCTTGATGGGAGGCTCTTCGTGAGCATCGATTACAAGGCAGCCGGTGTGGATGTTGAAGCCGGAGACGCCTTTGTCGATTGGATTCAGAAATCCGGTTCAGGCCGCATGCCTCACGCAGACAAATTGATCTCAGGCGTAGGCGGATTCGCAGCAGTCTTCCGCATGCAATTCCCAGAAATTAAGAAGCCCGCGCTCGTCGCAAGTACTGACGGCATCGGCACCAAAGTAAAACTCGCATCACAGTTTCACACATACAATACCGTTGGCCAGGATTTGGTTGCGATGTGCGTGAATGATTTGATTTGTTGTGGAGCGCGTCCGCTCTTCTTCCTTGATTACTATGCGACTGGAAAATTGGATCAGACAGCTGCGCGCACGTTTTTGCAAAGTGTGCGAGATGCATGCAATGAATCGGATTGCGCGTTGATTGGTGGCGAGACAGCGGAGATGCCTGGCGTTTATCGCGATAATGATTTCGATGCTGCCGGTTTTTCAATTGGCATCGTTGACGAAGATAAAATGCTCGGGCCGAAGCGCGTGAAAATTGGCGCTGATTTAATTGGAATTTCAAGCAACGGCTTTCATTCGAATGGGTTTTCACTTTTACGAAAACTTTTTGAGCACGATCTTGAAACTTGGAAAGATCGTTTGCTTCGTCCAACGCATTTGTATCCGCGGTTGGTTTTGAAACTTGCAGATGAAGACAAGTTGCAAGCCGTTGCGCATATCACGGGTGGCGGGATGGAAAATATCCCACGCATTTTGCCAGAAGGTACTCGCGTGCGGTTACTTGATTGGGCATGGCCGGATGAATTTATTGAAGTGCAAGATCGCAGCGGACTTTCGCGCGTTGAGATGTTGAAGACGTTTAATTGTGGAATTGGTTTGGTTTTGATTGTTGATCCATCGGTTTCTGAGCAAGTGCAGAGAACTGCAGAAACTTTTGGGTATAGGACTCATGTGTTAGGGGCAGTTGAGCCCGGCACACCAGGGCGTGAGGCTGAGATCGTTTACTAGAGCCGGTTTGAATGCCGGCGGGCATTTTCAAAAAGGGGAAAAATGTTGCGCGACAGATGGGCAGTGTTGGTGTCGGGACGAGGATCAAACCTCTCAGGCCTGCTTGAGATGCGCGACGTGCTCGATATTCGTGTTGTCGTAAGTTCCAATCCAAAAGCATCAGCGCTTTTAAAAGCTAGACGCGCCGGTGTACCAACGTTGCTACTCCAAAAAAAGGTCGACAAAAAGAACGACAAAAAAGTGGATTGGCAAAAACTTGATTCTGAACTGCGCGATCGTGGTGTGAATCATATTTTCCTAGCTGGTTTCATGAAGGTCTTGCCTGCAGATTTCGTGCGACGCTGGCAAGGCAAGATTTTAAATCTTCATCCAAGCATTTTGCCAGCCTACCCAGGTTTAAAAAGTATTGAGCGTGCATATGAAGAGCGAGCCGATATCGGAGTGAGCGTTCATCTCGTCAATGAAGGCGTCGATGAAGGCCCGGTCCTTGCGCAACGGCGAACGATCGCGGCTAGCTGTCTTGCAACGCAATCTTTGAGTGCGATTGAGTTTAAAGTCCATGTCGATGAACAACGTTTGATGCGGGAGACGATTTTAAAATGGAAGTAAGAAACGCATCTGATCTTGTTATCGTTTCAGCTTATGGCCGTGGCCATTGGCTAGCACTTGAGTGCGCTCGTAAAAATTGGAAAGTGACTTTGATTGATCTCACTTCGGCGTTTGGCTCGTATCCGGCAGAAGATTGGGAAGGGCCGTGGGGATTTTTCGATACGCCTGATCTTCTTCCAAGTCAGCGTACCTATTTAGTTGAGAGAGATCAGGTTTATCCTGTCGCCAATGGTTTTGTAGCGTGGCTAAAACGCGGACCGCTTGAGATGACTGGCCCGCTGACTTCGTTTCAAAGACAAGCGTTTAACATCGCAAGCGAAGTGAGTGAGTACTTAAGTTCGGTCGGCGCAGATGAGAGCAGTGAGGAAGTATTAAAAAGTCCTCGTGTTGATCGCCCAGTTTGGTTGAGTGCTTTAACACTTAGAGGATTGAAAACACCTGAGCCACTCTCTGGGCTTGAGCGTTTGCGCTCGAAGATTAAAGCCAAGCCATTCCAAGAGGGATGGCTTGCGTACTTCGCGCATGCGCTTTCAAGTAATGCTTATGCTGAGAATGTGGATGCGATTGATTTTTCAACGCCGCTGCCACTTGGCTCTCCCTATGGCGTGAGACATGTCAGTGCCGAGAGCGTCGAAGCTGGATTTGCTCAGCTGGAAAAAGCGGGAGTACGAGTGGTTCGTACCAACGATATCTACGATGTGCGTGTGCAAAGCGGACATTTTGAGTCGGTGATTGTCGCGGGCGGTGAGCAAGTTGAAAAAGCTCAATCGTTCGTGTGGACTCTCTCAAGTACTGAAACGGCAAAGTTTCATCAGCGAATTTCAAACTCGATTTATCCCAACGGGAATTTGCCGCCGCTTTGGGCTTGGACACGCTTTCGTTTTCAATTGCGGGCAGTGACAAGTGCGCAAAGTCTGCCGCTTGCATTCACGATGGTCGAGAACCCGTTTTTGCCGTGGTCGAACAGCAATCTTCTTTGCGCTAAGCGAATTCGTGGAAGCGACAAGAATGTTGCGCTCGACATTTGGGCTCGAGTTCCTGCACGGGTCATTGGCGATGGAAGTTATTTTGAAAAGCTAGCAGGTGAGTGCACCGAAATTCTGCGAAGGAGGGTGCCATTGAGCAACGCTGTTTGCGAATTTCTGCCTCTCGAAGCGGATATGAGTAAAGAAGAAATGTATGATCTTCGTTTTCCGATCTACGACAAAGACGATGTCGAAAATCTGGAAGTTGTAAAAGCGCGTAACTTATTTATGGCGGGGCCTGAGCAATGGCTCAGTCTCGATTGGAATAGTCAGATGCGCTTTCAGGGAGCCGTGTTCGGAGCGCTTGAGCGACTGCGCGCCCATTGGGAAAATATTCAGCGACGTGAGGAGGCCAGCCAATGATTGAGCGGTATACCAGAAAAGAAATGGGTGACGTTTGGTCGTCAGAGAATCGCTTTCAGCGAATGCTCGATGTTGAGAAGGCGGTCGCGCATGTTCAGGCCGAGCTTGGATTGATTCCAAAAGAAGCTGCGACGGATATTGAAAGCAAAGCGAAGTTTTCTGTTTCACGTATTTTAGAAATCGAGAAGACAACCAAGCACGATGTGATCGCGTTTGTTTCTGATGTAGCCGAGAATGTTGGCGCCAACGGGCGATTTGTTCATTTTGGAATGACGAGTTCAGATGTCCTCGATACGGCTCTCAGTTTGGTCACCCGTGACGCGGGAAAAATTTTACTTGGATCGATGCAAAACCTAGTGGTCGCGCTTGAAGCAAAAATTCGAGAGGAAAAAGATACGCTCTGCGCGGGACGTACGCATGGGATGCATGCTGAGCCGACAACGTTCGGTATGAAGATGGCAGGTCACTGGGCTGAGATTCAGCGTGGCCGCGTTCGTCTTGAGCGTGCACTAGCGCAAATGAATATTGGAAAACTCAGTGGCGCGGTTGGAACCTACTCGACGCAATCAGAAGAAGTTGAAAAGCGTGTTTGTAAACATTTGAGCCTTGAAGCTGAAACGGTTGCGACACAAGTTATTCCTCGTGATCGTCATGCCGAGCTTCTCTCAACGATTGCAATTTTTGGTGGAGCGCTCGAGCGTTTAGCTGTTGAACTTCGTCACTTGCAACGCACTGAGGTCGGCGAAGTTGTGGAAGGTTTTAGCAAGGGCCAAAAAGGTTCGAGCGCTATGCCTCATAAGAAAAATCCGATTAGCGCTGAAAACGTAACGGGTGCTGCGCGCTTACTGCGAGGCTATGCAGGTGCGGGGCTTGAAGACATTGCTTTGTGGCACGAGCGCGACATCAGTCACTCGTCGGTTGAACGAGTCGTATTTCCAGACGCGTTTATCCTCTGCGATTATGCGTGCGACCGAATGGCGACTCTTGTGAACGGGCTTTTTGTTGATCGCGAACGCATGAAACATAATCTTTCGTTGAGCCATGGTCAGTTGATGAGCTCGCATCTTCTTCTCGCACTTGTTGAAGCGGGTCTTAGCCGTGAAGACGCTTACGCTAAAGTGCAAGGGCTGTCGCACACGTTAAAGCCCGGCCAAAGCTTAGAGCAAGCCGCCCTTGCTGACAGCGATGTGGCTACTCGAGTGGGCAAAGACAAAATTGCAAAAGTATTTACCGGCGAACGCCACCTATCCGCGATCCGCCAAAACCTCGCCCGGTTGGGCTTTGGGTGACACGCACCTTTTTGCGCAGCGGTGCTGCGCAAAAAGGTGCGTGTCACCCAATCGAACTGTAGGAATGAAGTGATGAGTTATTTAAAAGGTGAATTAATTTACGAGGGGAAGGCGAAGCGGTTATTTTCCGTTTCGGGGCAGCCGGAATTAATTTGGCAGGAGTTTAAGGATTCGCTGACGGCATTTAATGCGCAAAAGAAAGGTTCCTTTGAAGAAAAAGGGCCGGTCAATCGTGATATCACTTCGTTGATATTTAAAATCTTAACTAAGCGCGGAGTTGAAACTCATCTCGTAGCTGATGTTGGTCCGCGCGAGCAAGTCACTCGCAAACTTGAAATGCTCAAAGTCGAAGTGGTTGTAAGAAATATTTTGGCAGGGTCGACTGCGAAAAAATTTGGTATCGAAGAAGGTCAGCCGCTTGAGAGGCCTCTCACTGAATTTTACTACAAAGACGATGCGCTGGCTGATCCCTTCATTTCAGATGAGCAGGCGTTGATGCTCAAGATCGTTCCTAATCAAACCGACCTCGATGCATTGAAGACCGCAGCGTTGGCAGTCAATCAGGGGCTAATCGAGATCTTTGGCGCTATCGGTTTAGACCTGGTTGATTTTAAAATCGAATTCGGTCGCGATCCAAAAACAGGTCGGATTATTCTTGCAGACGAAATCACACCAGACAGCTGCCGCCTTTGGGATAAAGTGACGCGCGAAAAAATGGATAAAGATCGTTTTCGCCGTGACCTCGGCAACGTCAAAGAGAGTTACGAAAAAGTTCGGCAAATGCTTTTTGAAAAATGGGGGAGAGTATGAAAATTGGCGTAAAAGTCATGCCACGAAAAGAGATCTTGGATACGCAAGGTCGGGCTGTTGAGGGAATTCTGAAACAGCATGGGCAAAAACTCGAACATTGCACTGTCGGCAAGTACATCATCCTCGACATTCCTGAGACGGATCCGAAAGCTGCGTTAGCTGCGGCGAAGTCGATGGCAGAAACGGTTCTT
This sequence comes from Bdellovibrionales bacterium, assembly GCA_031416685.1. Lineage (GTDB taxonomy): Bacteria > Bdellovibrionota > Bdellovibrionia > Bdellovibrionales > JAMPXM01 > JANOUF01. Next base: position 3,019 of record JANOUF010000342.1, on the reverse strand, counting down.
TACAATCCACTCATCGAAACTTTTGAGCTTGAGCAGATATGATGAAAAGAAAGTGCGGCATCGTCCGCTTTCCAGGAACAAATTGTGACCGCGATGTTTTCCAAGCGGTAGAAATGGTCGGCGCTGAGCCCGTGTGGCTTTGGCACGCGGATCAGTTCATTGCAAAAGAGTATGATTCCATTTTTCTCCCAGGTGGATTCTCTTACGGCGACTATTTAAGAAGTGGCGCGCTTGCATCGCGTGCGCCGGTTATGAAAAGCGTTCGTGAAGCTGCTGAGCGGGGCATCCCGGTTCTCGGCATCTGTAATGGTTTTCAAATTTTAACAGAAGCGCAGTTGCTTCCGGGATCACTCATCAGAAACAATCATCTTCGTTTCAATGACGACTGGGTGGGATTGAAATTTCAAAACACAAATAGGTTTTTTGCAGGCGCTCTACGAAAAGGCACGAATGCAAAACTTCCAGTTGCTCATGGTGACGGTCGTTACTTCGTTGAAGATGACGAACTTAAGCGCCTTCAAGACAAAGGCCAAATTTGGCTTACGTACGAACAAAATCCAAACGGTTCGATCAACGACATAGCTGGTGTCATGAATGAAAAAGGAAACGTTGCTGCACTTATGCCACATCCGGAGCGCGCTATGACGGAGTGGATGGGCGGAGTGGATGGTTTCAAATTCTTCGAAGGAGACCTCACGTGAGCAACGGAGCTGCTGCTGAGTTCGAAGCAAAACTAAAAAAGTATCGAATCAATCGTGCCGAGCACGAAATGATCACGACACTCTTGGGCCACGAACCACAAGGAATCGAGTGGGCATTATTCTCTGCTCTTTGGAGTGAGCACTGCTCATACAAAAGCTCCAAGGTTCACCTAAAAAAATTATTCAATAAATCGCGCCGAGTTCTTGAGAGCTTCGGTGAAAACGCCGGCGTTGTTGATCTTGGCCAAGGCGAACGTATTGCTTTCAAAATTGAGAGCCACAACCATCCGAGCTTCATTGAGCCATATCAAGGAGCGGCGACTGGAGTGGGCGGAATTCTTCGCGATATTTTCACGATGGGTGCGCGTCCTATTGCGCTCGCAGATTATCTTTGCTTCGGCGAACAATCAGCTCCACGAATGAAGTCGATCGTTGATGGAGTTGTTCGCGGTATCGGTGGATATGGAAACTGCGTCGGTGTTCCTACGATCACAGGCCAAACTGAGTTTCATTCGTCTTACAATAACAACGTACTCGTGAACGCAATGGCCGTCGGCCTTTTCGGAAAAGGCGAGCGTGTGTTTTTGTCGAAAGCACGCGGCAAAGGGAACTGGGTTGTTTACGTCGGTGCAAAAACTGGTCGTGATGGAGTTCACGGTGCTTCGATGGCGTCTGAATCGTTTGATGAAGACTCGGCAGCGAAGAGACCTAACGTGCAAATTGGGGATCCGTTCTTCGAGAAACTTTTGATTGAGTCGTGCCTTGAAGTCATGGCGCAAGATCTGGTCGTCGCAATTCAAGATATGGGTGCAGCTGGCCTTACAAGTTCAAGCTTTGAGATGGCGTCTAAAGGCGGCGTTGGTTTGAAGATGAATCTTGATGACGTGCCACTTCGTGATCCGACAATGAGCCCTGAAGAAATTCTGTTGAGCGAATCACAAGAGCGCATGCTTCTCATTTGTGAGCCGTCAAAATTCGAACAGCTTCAAGCCGTGTTCCATCGTTGGGGACTTGACGCTGTCAAAATCGGTGAAGTGCTTGATGAGAGAGTTGTTGAGCTTCGCTGGAGAAACGAAACGATCTGCAAAATTGATCCAGATCTTCTTGTGGAAAATTGCCCGCAGTATCAACGCCCGTATTCTCCTTGGAAAGCGAAGAATCGCGTTGCTGGTTCGAGTGATGTAAAAACAGGTGTTAAGAACGCGAATGAATTCTTGTCGTCAGTTCTCAAAGACGTACGCGGAACTTCTCGCAAATGGATTTATCATCAATACGACAGCCGTGTTGGCGCGAAAACTGTTCGCGATTGCGCTGATAGTGTCGGCATCGTTCGACTTCCTGAATCGGGTCGGGGCTTAGGTGTGATTCTCGGGTGTCGGCCGTACGTCATGCGTTGGGATGCTCGTGAAGGTGGGATCGATGCGGTTGCGTATCCTGCACTTGAACTTGCAGCAAAAGGTTTTGAGCCGCTTGCTGTAACGGATTGCTTAAACTTCGGAAATCCAGAGCGCGAAAATATCATGAGTGAGTTCGTAGCTTCTCTCGAAGGTATGAGTGCAACTTGCGAAAACCTCGACGCTCCAATCATCAGCGGTAACGTGAGTTTCTATAACGAAACGATGGGACAGAATATTACGTCGACGCCATCGACAGGCCTCATTGGTCTTCGCGATACGGTGAGCGAAATTCCAGTCAGCGAATTTAGTAGTGACGGTGAAGCGATTTATCTACTGCGATTACCAATGGTGGCAACAGGCGGCGCAACTCAAGAGCTAAATAAATTGCCGGTCACGGGATTCGGTCAGCTTGAGCCATCGTTAATCGGTGCGTTTACGCGATTAGTTCGAGTTCTCGCTGATTATCGAGAGGGTGGAACTCTTCTCTCGAGTACAAGAATTGTTGGCAAGTTCGGCTTAGCCTATGCATTGGCTCGAATGAGTATGCGTGGAACTGGTTGCCGCATAGACGTTGATAAATTAAAAGCGGCACGAGGTGAAGTTTCGACAGACGATCTCTTCCGTGAACACATGTACGAGATCGTGGTGACAGCTAAGAAGGGCCGTGAGCAAGATCTTGAAGCTGAATTCCGCCAAATCCGTGGAGCGTTGGCTTCGGCTGATCTTCTACCGATTGGCCGAACTGGTGGTCAGAAAGTGGAGATCGCTGGCGTTTTAGATTATGCTCTCACTGATATCCAAAACTCTTACAAGACGGGAATCTGGGCATGAAATCATGGCATGATGAGTGCGGCGTCTTCGGCATTTGGAACGCTCCGGATGCAAGTCGACTAGCATATCTCGGGCTCTACGCGATTCAAC
>JANOUF010000341.1:0-1563 GCA_031416685.1 Bdellovibrionales bacterium | reverse complement strand
AACCGTGTTTGTTTGTCGTCCGCCCAGCCGAATTTTGTACCTGACTTTGATATTAAGGGGAGCTAAGTGCGACCTACTACGCAAATGCGACCGACGCTTGCCAGAGTCTGCCTCGCAAATATCCGTCATAACTTTCGAACGCTTAAAAACTTGCAATTATCGGGTGGCGACTTTTCGAGTTCATTTTTTTGTCCAATGGTTAAGGCCGATGCGTACGGGCATGGCGCTATCGTGGTTTCGCAGGCGGTTCTAGCTGAGGGCGCGGAGTATCTTGGCGTTGCCACGGTTGAAGAAGGGATAGAGCTTCGTGAAGTTTTGGGTGAGCAGGTTCGCATTCTAACCTTTGCTCCATTGTCGCTCGAATCGGCGCAAGCCGTAATTGAGAGAGATCTTACTCCTGTCATTTCATCGTGGCCGGAAATTGAATTGCTCGAAAAATCTTTGCACCCCAAAGCGCAGTTTCCGGTTCATTTAAAATTTAACACCGGAATGTTTCGTCTCGGGTTTTCAGTCGGAGATGCCGACAAGCTTTCTAAATATTTTGCTAATCATGCGCAGTTTGACCTTCAGGGTGTTTGCACGCATTTAACCGACGGTGAAGATGCTCATAACCCGCTAGGTCAGTCGGCCCACCAGCTTAAAAATTTCTCGAACGTCACGCGCGCTTTTCATTCGGAGAAAGTTTTTCATCACGCGCTCAATAGTTCGGCACTCATCGCACGTGCGACAAGCGAGGCACGTCTAGCACCTCTCGGTGCACGAACCGGAATTTCTCTCTACGGTGTAAAGCCTCGACTACTAGAGCCAGGTCCAGCTGAACTAGATAAGTGGCAGGCCATCGACCTTAAGCCTGCTTTGTCATTGGAGACTAAGATTGTGCTTACTCAGCCGGTCGAATCCGGGCAGGGCGTCTCGTACAACCGAAGGTGGACAAGCGAAAAGAATTCAGTGGTCGCGGTCCTGCCTGTTGGATACGCCGACGGATTTCATCGCCGCCTCTCTAACGTTAGCCGTGCTCTTGTTAGAGGAAAGTCTGTGCCTGTTGTTGGGATGGTGTGCATGGATTATACTTTAATCGACGCAACTGCGCTTGGATTAGAGAGCAAAGATTTGTACGGCGAAAGCGTAATCCTGATTGGTTCACAAGGTTCGGAAGAGATTTTGGCTTCCGAACTGGCCGAATTATCTGGCACAAATCCATATGAAATTCTGACGAGCATCAGCCGTCGTGTACCGCGGGTGTATGAATGATCAAGGCCTGGATCGACGTTCGCCAAAAAGTGAACAGCTCGATCGACAATTTTTTTTGGGGGATCTCGTCGAAGGCGATCGAATTTTTTTCGACCGCCGGCGCTGTTATTATTTTCTTCTGGCAGTCTATCAAGCTCGCTTTCAAACGTCCGTTTCGTTTTGAAGAAATCGTAAAGCATCTCGAGTTCATCGGAAACAAGTCCATCCTCATTATTTGCCTGACTGGCTCATTTACCGGGATGGCGATGGCTTACCAGATTTATCTGGGCTTTAAGCTTGTAAACGCTGTTAATTTAGTCGGCCCAACCGTGG
>JANOUF010000340.1:0-1825 GCA_031416685.1 Bdellovibrionales bacterium | reverse complement strand
TCGCCAAAAGTAGAAGTTCACGGGAGTTGCGTACGCGTTCAATGCCGGCACGAAGTAAGATCAAGTCTCCTGTAGGATCCATCATTTTTTCGCGGTAGCTATTGATCTCGTCAGTCGTCGGACTCAACGCCAAAAACCCATCAATACTTTCGAGCATCAACTGGCGTAAGCCTGCACTGTATGTATCTGTGCGACGAACTCGAACATCACCAAAGAAACGAACTGCTTTCAGCAAATCCTGAGCACGATACATTTTTGGCAACACGTACCGCAACAACTCTAAATCGGATCGACCGTTTTGCATAAGCGCACGGTACGAATTCAGTTGCTCAACGCTTGGCTCAAGTTCAGAAAACCGCGAAATGTTTTGTACGAGCATTTGGCGCATTTGATCACGGGCCGAACCCTTTGCCGATTGAATCGCTGCACTAGCCGCTTGTACAAATTCGGCGGCATCTCGTGATTCATTCAGGGATGTCACCAATACGTTTTGATCAACGTCACTTCCAGCAATACGTTGCTGGAGTGTCATTAGCTCAGCCGCAGTCGGGCGAAGCGACTTGAATTCACGTAAATGCATTTTCAAGAAACTACGGACACGCGCGCGGTAAGCCTCAGAAGGTGGGAGGTAGTAGTAATCCGTTAGGCGCAAGAATTCACTCGCTACGCGCACGCGACGAACAGCGCGTCCTTGAATGTAGAACAGAAGATCAAAATCATGCATCCACAGCGCTAAAGTTCGAATCTGATCAGGCGAGGGCTTTAAGTTCAAAAAACTATCTAATGTTGAACGCACAGCCTGGCGCACGAACTCAGATTTGGCCCTCGCTCCAGGCGGAACGATTTGAAGATAGTGGCCCGGAGATTTTGCAGCCGAGAGCTGGCGATAAAGACTCAACAAATTAGGAGACTTTCGATGCAACGAAGCCAAAACCTCGCTACACAACTGAGGCTCCCAGCGTGGATCGCACATGAGATTTCCCATTGGAAGCAAAAGCGTAAGACGCTCGAGCAATATTGGCGACAACACAGCTGAGCGCACTAATTTTTCGCGCCACTCTTGTTTAGTTACGAGGTGTGAACCAAGCATGTCGGCAATCTCACCGACTACTGTGGCGTCTTCATACTCAAACGCGATGTCGATAAGATCATTTGTCGTTTCTACGTTATGAGATTCAAGAGCATCAGCCGAGTGAAGTCGAGTGCGCAGTGAATTTTGCCACGAACCGCTCGGGGCACTTGCGAACGCTGAACTGGCGAATAGAACTATTGCTACCGCTAGTCGCTTCATTTCTGGTTAATCTCCTCTAGGCTATCAGCGAAATTCTTAAGGAGCTTTGTCTCGTTCAATTCTTTCATAAATTTTCGCGAAGCCTTGCGGTGATCAACTTCTGCTGCGTCGAGCTTTACTATGAGCTGTGCCTTAAGTTTCTCTCGACGCTCGCCAGTCACTCCTGCTTCATCGATCATTTTCTCGACTTCAATCATGGCTTCAGCCTTATCTTTCAATCCACCGATCTGGCTCACGACATCGTTAATGATTGCGAGCTGGCGGAAAGGAATTCGCAATGGCTCTTCGACAGTGGGAGCTTGATAGCGGATGTACTTGTCGTCCAAAAGTTTCGATCCTCTAGTTGCGCTGAGTTCAGTAAACCACGCACCAACTTTATTTTTTAGAGGCTCAGGAACCGTTTCAACAAAGCCATTGAAGCTGATTGTCTCAATTAGAATCCAACGTAAACGGCGTCTAAGTTCGTGGAGACCTTTTTCGATATCGTTTTTGTCGAATTTCTCGTTCTTAACGTCTTTGTGAAGTTCGCGGGAA
>JANOUF010000339.1:0-6016 GCA_031416685.1 Bdellovibrionales bacterium | reverse complement strand
ACGTCGATAGACCAAAAGTCGTTGAGACTGTGGCCTGGGCCGCTGGCAATGGTGATCGATCCGAAAATGCTGATTATATTTACGGCAAACGGCGCCTTCGTGAGATCGATCGGCGTTTACGTTTTCTTACGCGCCGACTTGATAGTGCACAAGTCGTTGATCCGGCTCAGCAGAAAGCAGATCGAGTCTTGTTCGGTGCAACGGTCACCGTTAAAGATGAAGATGGAGCCAAACGCACTTACCAAATCGTTGGGATCGACGAGACCGACGCAAAACTTGGTCGAGTCAGTTGGGTTTCACCAATCGGTAAAGCCCTTCTCCAATCGCGTGAGGGTGATTCGGTTGTTTTGAAGACCCCAAAAGGCGAAGAAGAACTTGAAATTCTAAAGGTCGAGTACAAGCCGATCTTGTGAATATCACTCGGGGTTCTTTGGTCTGGCCGGGGCTTTCTAATTGTGTATCTTTGTTTAGTCCTAATGTACTCTTTTTTGTATGCCATTGAGGGTAAAGCTTTGGGGTGTTCGCGGGAGTTTGCCAACTCCTCATTCTCCAGAAACATTAGAAAAACGCACCGTTGATTTGTTTCGCGATTTTTTTAAACGCGGCTTTAAAGACGAATCACAAGTGCCTGAGTTTTTGAATGCACTTCCGGCGCATCGTCGTGGTGGTTTTGGCGGCCACACGGCATGCATGCAAGTCATGACAGAATCGACTTCAATCATCATTGATGCTGGCTCGGGGATTCGCAGACTTGGCGAAGTCTTGATGGGTGGACCATGTGGCCTAGGTCGCGGCGAAATTCATATTCTCTTCACGCATTTTCATTGGGACCACTTAGTCGGTTTGCCGTTCTTCATTCCAATGTTCATTCCTGGAAACAAAATTCATTTCCATGCGGTGCAACCGGATTTGCCTGAAGTCATCAAGATGATGTTTACGAAGCCCTATTTTCCTGTGCCGTTTGAAACGCTTCCTTGTGAAATTCACTTTCATCGTTTGGATCCTCGAGTCTCAAACAAAATAGGCGATATCGAATTCAAAGCGTACGAACTTGATCATCCAGATCCGTGCTGGGGATATCGCTTTGAACACAACAAACGTGTGTTCTCATATTGCGTTGACACAGAGGCGACTCGATTGAGCCCTGCAGAATTAGGTCCCGATTTGCCGCTTTACCAAAACGTCGACTTGATGATTTTCGATGCGCAGTACACGCTCATGGAAGTCACCGAGAAAGTAAATTGGGGACATGCAGCCGCACCGATCGGACTCGATCTTGCAATTCGCGAAAATATAAAAAGAGTTTTATTTATGCACCACGACCCAGCCGCGTCGGATGAAAAGATTTTCGATGCCGAACGCCAAACGCGCGAGTATTTTCAAGCGTACATAGAAAGCGCGAGAGCCGCCGGTAAGCCGCTTCCGCAGGTCGAGTGGTCGTTTGCTCAAGAAGGTATGCTTGTCACAGTCTGATGCCTCTCAGAAGCTTGTCATCGATAAGAATGAAACGCCCGACGGTGTGGTGATGAGTTTGCGTGGCGTGGTCGACGAAGATACGACCTTCGAAAGCATCGAGACCGAGAGCGATGCGATTCTTATTTTTGATCTTTCTGGAGTTTCGTTGATCAACTCAATGGGCATTCGCAATTGGGTGAATTGGTTTAAAGCCAATCCAACAAAGCGTCTGACGTTTCGTAATTGTTCCAAACCAATTGTCGATCAAGTGAATGCGCTCGAAGGATTTCTTCCGCAAGGTTCGATTGTTGAATCTTTTTTTGTGCCGTTTCATTGCGAAAACTGTGGTCACAGTGACAGAACTTTGTTCCGCAAGGGCCATGAGTTCACGATGGGTACTGCTGATGCAAAACCGCAAGTGCGCCCTCCTCATATGAAGTGCGCGAAATGCGGTTCTGAGATGGAAATGGATATCATCGAAGCGAAGTATTTCCGCTTCCTCAAATACCGTTAAAATCCAAACAAGAAATCGAGCATTGCACGGTCGCTGTCTTTTGCCGCAGTTGCGACAGTCGTTTCAGCGCGAAAGTATGTGACTGATGTCGATACACCTTTTCCAAGTTGGTACTGCGCCTGCGCTATGTGACCGCGGTTATCAGTGCCGCCGGTTCCAAAATCGCTGTCGTTAAACGTAGCGAGCGTCGCATCTGCTTTTGTTTCGCGATAGTTGTAATCAAATGACCAGCTGCCGCGATCTTTGAGTTTGCCAATTCTGAGGCCGGCGAGCCAACCTTTGTTCTCTCTGCTAATTGCTGTATTCTGAATGTAATTTCCGTAGACGAGCAGTGGAAGTTGAGCTGCATTAAAGCCAAGTTCCAGCCCTACATCTAAAACATTGTAGTCGTACGTAAAGACGCCTGCGCCAGGTGATGAGTTGCCTCGCATGCTCGTCGCTGGGACTGTAAACCAAGTCGTACTGTCTTTGACGTCAAAGCTATAGTAGCCAACGCTTAATCCCGCATCGATGCCGCTAAGTTTAGCCGTACCACCGACCTGCGCACCCGCAAGCATTGGATCTTTTGTTACTGTTGCCGAATTATTTTCATCAAGCCAGTAGCCGCCGAGTGCAGCGTATAGGTTACTTCCGAAGGTGTGCTTATATTGCGCGCCCTCTAAAGTTAGATCGGGATCCCAGACGAGAGTGTTTTTTCCGGCTGCGGAAAAAACAGTTGGAACTTTTCCGATTTGAACTGAGCACTGATCTTTTTTCCAATCCGCGTAAGCGAGATCGAGCCACATGATTTTCTTGTCAGCGCCATTCTCAAAAGTTTGATTTGTGCTAATTGCATTTTCGGAACCCACGTTGCCAGTCGCGAGACGGACCGTAACTGAAACTTCGTCATTTACTTGGCCTTGCGCAGAGACGCGTGTGCGAAGCCGGTTGCGAATGCGATCTGTTCCACCTTGTGGTTGTTGGCGATCAGTTCTGAAACGGAAATCGCCACCGAGTTTTACTTTATCGGTCCAAGATTCTTTCATAACGACTGGAGTCGTTTGTGATTGAGAAGTTGTTGGTTCTGCTGGCGCAGGGGTTATGGCTCCATTGGTTTGTGCGATCACTGCTGAACTTACAAATAGCATCGAGAACAAAAACATTTGTCTCACGGGTGATGTCTCCTAAGTGGTTTTGATGCTCCTAACCTCGCCTGAATCAGCCTTCGCGTTCAAGGGAAAGCAGGAACTGCGACGCTTCTTGTCTGAATTCTGACAAAGCTGCTACTGCGCGGCAGGGGAACCGTCTGAGTTCCAGAGCTTTTCGGGAGTAACTGGCTTGTTGTTTTGGAATTTCTGTTCTGATTGGAGTTTGCCGTTCGCGTGCCACGTTCTCTGCATGCCGTGGAGTTGCCCAAGTTTGAACTCGGCTTCATAGATCTTCGTGCCCGATTCGTTCCACTCGCGTGAGATGCCATGTCGTAAGCCATCGTCGAAGTGGTTTTCGATATGTAGTTTTCCGTTGTTGTAATAAAGGCGTTGCTCACCGTGGAGCATTCCATCTTTGAATTCGCCTGAGGTGTCAATTGTTCCGTTTTGCTGCCACATTTCCGCGAGCCCGTTTTTTTTGCCTTGAGCGAAGTGCATGCGCGACTGCATTTGACCGCCTGGGTAAAAACATTCCCATACACCGCTTCGTTCACCATTTTCGTGACTGCCGCGGCAAGTGGTGTCTTTTGGCGATGTCGCGCACGAGGCCAAAAGAAAGACCGGAAGAAAGATTGAAATCAGGATAAAAGTCACTATTCTTGGGCGCATGAAACAATTCTTCAAAAAAGTATTAGCAAGCGCAATCGGAATGTTCCTGGGACTTCTTGCGGCATTGATCTTTATTCCACTCGTCATTGCAATCTTCGTTAAGGGCATGCAGGGACGAATTGAGCCGATTGAAGATAAATCTGTGCTCCTTCTTGATCTGCATGGGAGACTTGTTGAGAAAGCGCGACCACTCGATTTTGATTTTTTCTCGAGATCTCCTTTTTCGGACGACGAGCGCGGTACGGGGTTATACGAACTCACAAAAGCGATCGATATCGCCAAGAAAGATAAGCGCATTAAAGGTCTTTATTTGCAGATCGGTCACATCGAGGCCGGCTGGGCTACGACTGAAGCACTTCGTCGAGCAATTTTGGATTTTAGGACTTCGGAAAAATTTGTCTACGCCTACAGCGAGTCTTACGACGAGCGAACATACTATCTAGCGACTGCGGCCGACAAAATTTTCATGCAACCCAACGGCGATATTGAGTTCAACGGTCTTGAAATGATCAGCCCGTTTTTAAAAGGTTTATTTGTGAAGCTCGACGTACAACCGCGAATTTTTCGAGTGGGTAAATTTAAAGCGGCAGTTGAGCCTTTGATTCTTGATAAAATGAGCGATGAAAATCGCGAGCAGTCAAAAACATTGGTCGATGATCTTTGGACGGTGGTGAAAACTGAAATTGCGGGGCCTCGCAAACTTTCTCCGGAGGCGATCGATCTGCTGGCTGAAGGATTAAAAATCAGCTCGGCGGAAGAAGCACTGGCTGCAAAGCTTGTCGACCAACTTGCTTTTGAAGATGAAGTGAAAGACTTAATATCTCAGGACACAGTCGGTATCGACGAGGATCCAGAATTCGTTACGCCCGGCCAGCTTTTACACAACCTCGGCATTGAAACGACAACGGGCAAAAATAAAATTGCTGTTGTATTTGCAGAAGGCGAAATTGTCGGCGGAAGCGGCGATCTCGATTCGATCGGCTCGCGTGAATTTGTCGAAACGCTCGATGAAGCACGACAAGATGAAGACGTAAAAGCGATCGTGTTACGTGTAAACAGTCCGGGCGGGGACGCACTTGCTTCGGATGTGATTTGGCGGGAGCTTGCGATCACGGATAAAGAAATTCCGGTCGTTTCCTCAATGGGCGATGTGGCTGCTAGCGGTGGTTATTACATCGCGGCCGCAGGCCGAGAGATATTCGCTGAGAATGCGACCATCACTGGATCAATTGGTGTTTTCGGGATCATGTTCGGCATGGAAGATTTCTGGGCGAAGAAGTTCGCGATTAATTTTGACCGGGTGGTGACGCATCCGTATTCAGACATTGGAAGCTCAACGCGACCGATGACTGAGGCGGAACAGGCGCGTATTCAGAGCGATGTTGAGCGCGTCTACACGCGTTTTGTCAGCGTGGTGAGGGACAGCCGTAAGCTTGATAAGGATCTTGATCCTGGGATGTTTGCAGAAGGCCGAGTGTGGTCAGGCACGCGTGCAAAAACGCTAAAGCTGGTCGATCACATTGGTGGGTTGCAGGACGCAATTAAAAGAGCGGCAGAGCTAGCCGAGCTAGGTGACGATTACGAGCTTGAGACGTATCCCAAGCCCGAAGAGCCGTTTCAAATGCTTTTTGAGTTGGTCTCGGGCGAGACGGCTCGCAGTATCTTTAGTCGCGAAGGACTTCTGCGAGAAGTCCGCAACGCCGTCGGCGGTTTTCCGTTTACGAGCGGGGTTTACGCCCGACTTCCCTTTGATCTGCATGTTCACTAGCGTTCTCTGATTTCTTTTCTTCGCTAGATTCTTTTTTCTCTGCTGGAGCACGGTCCTCGTGCTCTTCGACTGAAGCTTCGAAATCTTCAGACAAATCGGCAGATTGTTTCGCTTCTTGTTTTTCTTCTGTTTTCTCTGCTTTTTTCTCTTCTGATTTCGCTTGAGCTTCTTCTTTTTGCTCAAGCTTGGCCTCAGCTTTTTCTTCAATTTTTTCTTCGGCTTTTGCTTCTGCCTTAGCTTCGACTTCTTGTTCTGCTTTTTGTTCTACAGGCTCCTCTGGCTTAACCTCGTCTGCGTTTGGCTTGCGCGAATTGTTCGAAGCAATTTTTAAATCATGGTCCTTGATTTCCTGCTCTAAACCAGCCGAGTCGTGGTCTTGCTCGGCGAAGGCAACCATACTTCCACCAACGGAAGATTCTTGAAGTGTGAGTTTACCTTTTAAGCGTGAGATTGATCCGACTTCGCAATCAATGAGCGTTAAGT
>JANOUF010000338.1:0-13294 GCA_031416685.1 Bdellovibrionales bacterium | reverse complement strand
AAATGCTGGAGCTGTCAGAACATTCTTTCGAACCCATTCAGGTGAGCACTGCTCAGGTATTTTGAAGGTAGGAAAGGCTAGTGCAATTTCATTAGGATAGAGCTTCCCAAATTTTTCTCGCAGATTAACATGTATGCCGTTCTGTTCTCGAGCAACTGCGCAGTACTCAGATGCTGGCGCGACTTTATAAAAACCATCAGCAAGAGCTGAGATCGGTAATATTGCTAAAATAATTAAGGCGACTAACTTCATCTACGTTCTCTATTTTAAAAGTTGTTCCATCTCTATGACACGGTCGGCGCCGTCATTCGAAATCGCGATGACCTTAAAGCGTGACCCGCGCGGCACTAGAACTTCTTTTTCAGTCGTGTTGAACGTTTGAGAAAGATCCTTGCCGGTCTTTATGTGAAGCTTAAAGAGAACTCCGCGATTGCCTTTAATTCTCATGAAAACTTCTGAAACACTCTTGTTAAGCGAAGTACTTAAGTACCCAGAGAATTTAATAACCATTCCAGGTTTAAAATCTTCGGTTAAGTTATTCGGATTGCCTGAGTACACGATGCCCTCGTGGTCAGGCAATTTACTGAGTCCGCGGTCCATTACTTCAATGAGTTTTTTGCCAACAGGTGGATCCTTAAATTTCGCTAAGGAATTTAAAAAAGTGAACCCTGTACCTACGTACATGTTGATCATTAGAGTTTCTAGATCGTCGAGATAAGGTTGCTTGAAAATCAAAGAACTTTCGTAGAGGAACTCTTTTGCAATCTCTTTGGTGCAATTCTTCACAGTCCTATCGGCAGGTTCTCTTATATCTACAACGAATTGGTTAAGATTTTTTGCGCGTTTGAATAAATGCAATTCTTTAATACTCGTTATGAACTCGCAGTAATCTTGCTCAGGCGCTTCCTCAGAGGTTCCAACCATCTGAGCAAACGCAGACTGCGAGATCAAAATTGCAACAAGCAGTATTGTTTTCATCGGCTGAACTTCGCTTGCCAGTAATTAGCTAAACGCTCACGGTAAGTCAGCGGGGCCTCAGGAAACTCGCCAACTTGCTCGAGCACGACCATTTTAATTCTTGGATGCTTGAATATGCTATCTTCGGGATACTTGCCTTCCTCGAGGCTAAAACCTCTTACCTGAAAGACTGAATTGCGGGGAAGAAGAATTTCTTTTTCGGCCTTGTTGTACGTTCGCGAAATATCTTTCCCATTTTTAACTAAAATCTTGAAGACGACTCCCATTTCATCATCACCATTAGTCGCAAATGAAACGGGGGTTACCGTCTCTAATGAAGTGCTGAAGTAACCGCGGAACTTTATCAGCATCCCGGGTTTAAAGGTCGCAAGCTTCATTGTACGGTTCCCGGCGTAGACCCATCCGCGATGGTTTGGAAGTTTCGCAAGTGCGCGATCCATAATCTCTATGAGTTTCGATTCTCTCGCTATCCTTGGCTCTTTTGCGATGTGATTTAGATACTGATATCCATGCCCTATGTATTCCGTGACCATGAATGCTTCGAGTTCATCATGCCTCGAATCCATTATGGTCCAACTCTTCATATTGAATCGGACTTGTGCGCGAATTGTTTCAGGAGCGCATGGGAGCGTATATTTTATTGGATTCAATGCCTCTGAGTGTTCCTTGAGGGTGAAAGCTTTCAGCAGCTTGTACTCGGACGCGAACACGCAGTAATCGCTTTCGGGCGAAGTACGCAGTACTGCCTCAGCAATTGCGCCAATGAGTAAGCATGTTAAGAGTAAAAATACTCGCATCGCAAAATCCCGTCTTATAAGACGAGAAATTTACCATAGGTGCGGGTCGCGGAAGAGGCCTCTAACGCGATTACAAGAGTGACTAAAGCTTGGTCGCTCAAAATAAAAAACCCTGCGTTTCTGCAGGGTTTTAAGCAATTGATTTTATTTAAGGCTTACGGCTTCAACAAACGGCGCTTGTCGAGGCCGTATTTTTCGACCTTCATGATAAGGCCGGCGCGGCTGATGCCGAGCTCTTTTGCGAGCTTCGACTTGTTCCAGCCTGTGCGGCGAAGACCTTCTTTAATCAAGTCGCGCTCGAGATCCTCGAGAGCATCCTTGAGCTTGCCATGGACGCGAGCGCCTTGGACTTTGCCCTTCTCAGCAGCTTCGAGAATTTTTGGCGAAAGCATATCGGCTGTAAGTTTGTTTTCAGCGCCAGATAGAACGATCACTCGCTCCATCTCGTTTTGCAATTCGCGAACGTTACCCGGGAACGGATAGTCGTATAATTTTTCAAGAGCACGTTTAGTAAGAATCTTTTTTGGATTCCCTTTTTCACTCGACTTGTTCAAAAAGAATTCAGCCAAGAGAGGAATATCTTCTTTACGTTCACGAAGTGGTGGAACGCGCAAGCTGATGACGTTTAGGCGATAGTACAAATCTTCACGGAATGTACCTTGCTCAACCATCTCTTTAAGGTTGCGGTTTGTCGCTGCAACGATACGCACGTCAACTTTTCTCTGTTCAGTGCCACCGACTGGCATGAAGGTTCCTTCTTGAAGAACGCGAAGAAGCTTAACTTGCATCGTTGGTGACGTATCACCGATTTCGTCGAGAAAGAAAGTTCCTTTGTCCGCGATTTCGAAGAGACCTTTTTTATCACGGTTCGCACCAGTGAATGAACCCTTCATGTGACCGAAGAGTTCCGACTCCAAGAGGTTATCGTTGAACGCAGAACAGTTTTGAATAACGAATGCTTTGTCTTTGCGAAGCGAGTTGTAATGGATCGCTTTTGCGATCAATTCTTTACCCGTACCGTTTTCACCGTTGATGAGAACCGTTGAGTCAGCAGTTTTAATCTTATCAAGTAGACCATAGAGCGACTGCATCGGCTTGGATTTACCGATCATGTTGTCGTACTTATAACGGCTGCCCAATTCTTTATTGAGTTCTTTGATGCGGTTTTCACGAGTTGTGATCTCAACATGGAGAGTAACAACTTCCTGTGCTACGAGTTCAACGAGCTCAACGAAGTGAGTGCGATCGTGATCGTCTAAGAATTTCGTCTTAGACAAACATTGTTCGATAACATCACCAGTTGCACCGAATGCAGCTAAGCGCTCGCGCACTTCCTGAAGACGATTACCAGCGCCTTGATCTTTGAAGAATCCCATCGCAACGACTGTGCCCATAAAGTCGTTGTCGATGAGAATTGGGAAAATGCCCACATCAAAACCGGCCATGTCCCAACGGCGTATGCTGTACCGGTTTTCAGAAAGACGAAGATCGTCGATAGATTTAGTTACCATTTCAGCCAAGCTATCTTGGCCAGTTTCTTTTGCGAGATAACTCGCAACACCTGGGTTTATGAATTGCATTTTTGTGCGATCAAAACCTTTTAGGTGACCACGTTCATCAGTGAACACAACATCAATGGTCCACCATGCTGACATAATTTGTTTTAGTTTTTTGATGACGTGTATATGTTCGAACTCATCCCAATTAATCATCTGAGCGTGCCTCCGGCAAAAAAACAGAAAAGCGATTCCCGTTAAACTGACAAATCTCTTATCGTCAAAACATTGGACAACTTTACGTTTGACTGTAGAAAGTCTGGTCATAGGACCTAAGTGCTTAAAACTCGGTGCTTGGATCGTTTTCATGTCTCAGAGTGATACGAGTTCCACTCTCTTGTGAGTGAATCGCGAGAGCGCGATAAGAGTTGAGGCGTGTCCTGCAGCGAGTTTTCCCTGCGAGTGACGGCTCTGGTTCACCCGTTCGCACTAAGTGTTCTATGATCTTCTCTGGCGTCCAAGCACGCGTTACGTCTGACATTAATAGAGCTGCGACGCCGGTCGCAAACGCGGTTGCCTGTGAGGTTCCTGACAGTCTCCCGTAGTTTCCTTTCGGAAGTGTCGAATATATGTCACGACCTGGAGCCGCTATGTCTACAGTTCGTTCACCATAATTGCTGCTATTTAGAATTTGCCGACTCTCGTCAATCGCCGTTACCGAGAGAATGTTCGGAAGTGCATAGTCTGCTGGAAAGAAATTGATCACATCGGAATTATTTTTTTCATTTCCGGCCGCCGCGATAACGAGAACACCTTTCTCGTTTGCCTCTTTCAAAACTGCGTATTCTTCCTCAGAAAAGTAAGGGCCGCCTGCAGAGAAGTTAATAATGTTGGCGCCCATCTTGATCGCGTACTTCATGGCTGAAATTGCTTGCGCGACCGAATCACTTCCAGGATTTTTCGGGTCGAAGTACTTAAGAATCATCAAACTCACTTCAGGCGCAACGCCCAGCGCTTTGTCTCCTTTTGCGCCGACGATGCCCGAGATGTGAGTTCCATGTCCGTGGTTGTCTGTGAGATCAGAGTTGTGAGATACGAAATTCCATCCGTGGAAATCGTCAACGAAACCGTTGCCGTCGTCGTCCATGCCGTTGTTGGGGATTTCACTTAAGTTTTGCCAAATATTTTCTTTTAAGTCGGGGTGATTGATGTCTGCGCCCGTATCGATGATCGCGACAATAATTTTCTTACTACCCTTGGTGATCTGCCATGCCTCTTTGCTTCGGATTTCTGTTTGCGCCCACGTTTTCGTCTGAATCATTGGTGGCATCGAGAGTTCGTGTGTGGGAGGGGCGATCAGAAGGGCGGTAAATAGAACAGTGGGGAATCTTCTCTTCATTGCAGGTCCTTCGCGACGACTCTTTTTTCTACCGACAGAACTTCGTCGCGAAGTTTGTCGTACCGGACGCTTTCGAGGAAGCCTTCCGTTGAGGAAATTTGGGTCAGATTATGTAAATCATCGTAGAGAATATTAAACTCAAGGCCACCGGGCTGCGCGATGTACACCAGATTTTCACCGACGTACTGATATCGTAGTGTACCGCGCCCTGGAATATTGATTGATGTGATACGACCGGTGTTTGCATCTGCTTGAATCGAGACGCGTGCACCTCTATTAGTAGACCAAAAAACCGGGTGTCCATAAACGTTCCGTTTTACCCGGTGGACAATTCCATTTGCCGCACGCCACTCGATCAAACGTCCTGTCTGATCAAATTTTCTGAATGGCGATCCAAATCTATATTGAGTGTAAATTCCCTTTTTAAAATCGACCTGCTCACCATTCTCCGAGGAGAAAAATGCCCCGACGCGAGGGCTGAACGCGGGGGAGCGGTCAGCTTTCTTCTCGCGTCGGGAGTTGGCCAGAGCAAGGGTGGTGGTGGTTGCCTGGGGGGAAAAAACAGTTTCTGAATCATTTAAACAATTTTTGAGTTTTAATCGTCCGTCTCGAGTTGACTCAATTGTTGTATCTAGCTCCGAACACCAACCGAATCCAAATGAGCCATTTGTGAGTGAGTGGCTTGAGTACGTTCTTTCGAGTGCGATTCCTAAGTTGGCGTCTTCAAGGTCAGACCAGCTTCGTACGTACTTTGTTGCGTTAGCGTTAAGAGTAGAGAGAGTGAGAAGGAGCGTTGTTGCGATTGTCTTCATGCCTCAAGTCTCATTGCAAAGCAGTGCCAGCGTGGCGAGGCCTTATTCCGGCCGGCGGTGTCGATTAACTCTTACACATGACTGTTAGAATTTTTGCACCCGTTCCAACGCGACAGTGATGAGAGACCTTGGCAATTTTCAACGGATTTGACGATGTCGAACTTCAGAACAGGTGTTGAACCTGCAAGGTCTACCCAGATGCGCTCAAATATACGGTAGCCCCAATTCCCTATACGAGGCGCAGCCTCGCGAGTACGGCACATGTAAGACGGAGTTAGCACTAACATCTACAGACATTTTGAGGAGCTCTGGCCCCTATGTGCCGCTGATCTGTAAGGGCGGAAAACTGAAACAGCTCAGCTCTTACGAATTTACGACTTTAATCAACGGCTTTTATAGCAAGTATCGTGATGCATTTAGCGAGAAGAAAAAATTTGCACAACTTGTGTGGCTTGATAGTTTGTACGACCGTCACGGCGGCGCAGGCTAATCAAGATAAGGCGAAGTAAATACTTCGCCAAAAGTATAAATTAAGCCGCTTCTTTGTTTTCGCCCGGGGCAATCGTATAGCGGTTCCGTCCCGAGTTTTTCGAAGTATAAAGGGCACTGTCAGCGCGTTTCATCCACTGATCAACAGATTCACCTGGAAGCAGTTGCGCGATGCCAATGCTCATTGTGAATTGAATTTTGTGTTCTTCAGTCACGAACACTTCTTTGCGTACCTTCGCCATGAACTCATCAGCTTTTCTTACGGCGTGTTCAACAGCATAATCAGGCAAGATGATCGCGAACTCTTCGCCGCCAACTCGAGCAACAAAGTCATTGTCGCGATGGAAGCATTCTTTCAACATGCGTACGCTTTCTTTTAAACAGAAGTCGCCGATGTCGTGACCGTAGGTATCGTTAATCTTTTTAAAGAAATCGATATCCATCAAAAGCATCGTCACTTGATTGCCCGATAAAGTGAAAAGCTGCTGTTGCTGCTTAGCGCGTTCATCAAAGCTCTTGCGGTTGAATGCTTGCGTGAGGTGATCAAGGCGCATGTTTTGATTTGCGTCGTTGAGTTGCTTTTTCATGAAGTCGAGATTCTTCTTAATTCCAGTAATTCGTCGCTCGCGTGAAACTTCACGACGAGTGGAACTTTCAAGATAGAAATCGATGAACTCGCGAGCTTTCGCTTTCAAATCGTTAATAGAATCCGACTCAACAGCTTCTTTAAGCTCTTCAAGACTCACTCTTACGTCATTGTCGTCTTTTCGCTCGGCAACGATGTCTTCACTTAACTGATCAACGAAATCCCATAGGATACCTTTGAAGTCTTCAAACGTTTTGCGGATGTAAGTGTACTCATCGACTCGGTAGTGCGAGAAGAATTGGCGAAGACGAAACAAAACCTTGTCCGTGTTTGCGTTGGTTGCCGGATCTACTAGCTCTTTTGAAAACTCGTCGAGAATCTCGCGCACGCGGCGAACCGGATGCGTGTCGATCTCAAGAAGATTCTTGTTGTAGGTATCGATGATATAAAGAAGTGTCGCACGGTCTTCCGACATCTCGACTTTCGAGGCGCCGTTTCCCGTTTCCTTCACGTCTAAATCTAATTGCTCGATTAGCCTAGCAACCCACTGTTTCAATGTAGCCTCCGCAACAAGCGTGCTTGTTCACTAGTATCTATCGGTTGTTTAAGACTTCTTTTTAATGGGCTAAAGGCTGGGAAAACTAATTTAGTTTCATCATGTTTAAGAAATTGTCGAACTCCTGATCAATAGAATCAGGTTCGCCGTTTGTGTAGACCGCGCGTGCGAGCGTCGTCGCCCATTTTTTTGGATTTTTGCTTTTCTTGAGACGCAAACTCTTTGTCCGATTTCATGCGATTTGCTCTAAGTTCACTCTGAAGCTTCAAGTAGCGGGTGTACCGCTCCTGTGCAAGTCTTCCGTCTGCAAGTGCGGCTTTGATTTGGCAACCCGGCTCTTTATCATGCTTGCAGTTCGTAAACTTACATTGAAGTGCAATGTCTTCGATATCTGAGAACACCGCTTCAAGTCCGCTTCCATCATCCCAAAGCTGAAGCTCACGCATTCCAGGCGTGTCGATAACCATTGCACCTAAAGGTGAGAGCCATAGATTTCTCTCAGTGGTCGTGTGTCGTCCCTTGGCGTCGTCTTCTCGAATCTCGCCAGTGTCAGCTACGACTTTCTGGAAGAGCTTGTTTACTAAAGTAGACTTACCGACTCCCGAAGAACCGAGAAGTACCGAGGTCGATCCTGGAGTTAAATAAGACTTCAATTGATCAAGTCCGTTACCTGTAACATTCGAAATCGCATAGACAAGAATCTCAGCACCGAGATCTTGTACTTCATCGACAAACGGTTGCGGGTCATCGCATAAATCAGCTTTTGTGAGCACGACTACAGGTTGCGCTCCACTGATCATAACCATCGCGAGATATCTCTCGAGACGTGCGATATTAAAATCAGCGTTGAGTGAAGTGACGATGAAAACTGTATCGACATTGGCGCAGAGAACTTGCTCTTCAAACGTTGAGCCTGCAGCTTTGCGAACCAAAACAGATTTGCGTTTAAAAATTTCTTTGATAGTTGCACGATCGTCGTTCGCGGATTCGCACCAGACCCAATCGCCAACAGCAGGGAAGTCGAGGTGTGATTGAGCTTGATGCACGAGTTTCCCGGTTACTTCGGCCATCAACACTGTGTCTGTACGGGCTTGGATTCGCATAACTTTGCGACCACTGGCGATTACGCGCGCAGGAAATCCGCTAGTTCCTGGCCACTTGCTGAGTTGCTCTTCAAAAAAAATTTCCCAGCCGAGCGCCTTTAAATTTTTGAAATCTGCTTCGGTCATACTCATACGGTAGTCGAGTCTAGTTGTTAAGATCGTATTTGGGAACAGGTTCTTGCATTGTTACTCTAAGGATATGAAACGCGAGGACAATGTGAGCGTAATAAAGCAGTTAAAGGTTACAAAGCAAGATGGCCACGTACAACGTTTCAACAAGGGCCAGGTGTTGATTCGCGAAAACGAGATTTCGCGAAAAATGTTCGTCCTTCGCCACGGCAAAGTGCGCGTTTACAAAACCTACATGGGCCAAAAAATTACCATCGCCGTATTGGGTGAAGGCGAAATCTTCGGTGAACTTAGCTTTTTCGATGGCCAGCCTCGCTCCGCAACGGTCGAAGCAGTTTCTAATGTTGAGGCTTTTGTTATCGATAGCGATGAAGCACAAGAAGCGTTCAAGGGATTACCTGAATGGTTCCAGCCGATTGTAAAAACAGTCTTCAATCGTTTGCGCTCGGCAGATACGAAAACAACTCTTCTGCAAAGCATGAATGAAATCGAAAAGCGTCACTTTAAACGCGACACTGTTGCGAAGGGTCTTTACGCTGAACTTTATCGGTTCAATCAGGTCTTCGGCCTACTCTATGAACGTTTGCTAACCGCTGATAAAAAGGTAACGTCAAAAGAGTTATTGGGTGAACTCGAGCGCACTCTGGGTGACACGAGTCTTAATTTGCAAAGCTATTGGCGCCTCCTTCACGAATACGATTTTATCGACCGTGATGTTGAAACAAAAACGGGTGAAGTGCGGATCAGGAAAGCGCATTTTGATTTGTGGCTCAAAGAACTGAAGATGCAGATCGATACCGAACGATATGTGATATTAAGTCCGACAGCGGTGGCAATTCTGAAACGAATTATGGGCGTGCTTGGCTCGGATCACGACGTGAACAAAACACGCGTTAAAGTGAAGAAATATAGAATTAACGATCTCGGTATCGACGCCATGCCAATGCACGATGAAGCTTTAGCTGAACTCGTGAAACACAAACTTGTGACTAAGGGTAAAGGCGGCGAGATTGCTGTCGAACCGGCTCTAATCTTTAAGGCTTACACGTACCAAAGCATACTCAAACACTTCGATCCAACCGCTCATCACACATAAGGTGCGTGTCACCTTATGTGCCGGCTTGGAGTTGAAAGAAATTATGGTATTCGCCGCGCTTAGCGAGAAGTGCAGCGTGGTTGCCTTCTTCGACGATGCGACCTTTTTTCAGAACTAGAATTCTTGTCGCGTTCATAACAGTCGAGAGTCTGTGCGCAATTACGAACGCGGTACGGCCCTCCATGAGGTGATTCAAACCTTTTTGCACTTCAAGTTCGCTCACTGAATCGAGCGCGCTAGTCGCTTCATCGAGAATTAAAATAGGTGCATCTTTAAAAATCGCGCGAGCGATGCTAATCCGTTGTTTCTCGCCGCCAGAGAGGAAGCTGCCGCGATCTCCGACGGGCGCCTCGTAAGCTTGCGGAATGCGTTCGACAAAAGAACTCGCGTTAGCAAGCTCAGCAGCACGTCGGACCATGTTCGGTTGTTTAGAGAAGTCTCCAGAGTGGATGTTTCTCTCGATCGAATCTCTGAACAGAAAAACATCCTGAGTAACAAGAGCTATGTTTTTTCGCAAATCGATAAGATCAAGCTCATTGAGAGGAGTGTCGTCGATCAAAATGCGCCCACCAGTTGGATCAAAGAACCGCTCAAGCATATTTACGATCGTGGACTTGCCCGAGCCGCTTTCGCCGACAAGTGCTATCACTTCACCGCGAGTAATAACCAAATTGATGTTTTGTAAAACTGGATCATTACCATACGTGAAGGACACGTTTTCGAAGCGAATCGTTTTCCAATCTTTTGGAAATGGCTTAGGTTCCGCTGTTTGTGGAACAACTTCGGAACTATCAAGCAACTCAAAAATACGATCGAGCACGACGTGTGTCTGCTGAAGCTTAAGCTGTGCGTTTTGAAAACGCTTAACTGGCAACTGCAAATACCCAGCAGCCGTAATGAACGCAATCAATGCTCCCGGAGAAGTATTTCCCTTGAGCGTTTGCGCGATCGCGTAGATCGCGAACCCCATGAAGATCAAAGACACCATAAATTCATTGAGCGGGCTTACGCCCTCTTCGCGTTCAATAATTTTTTTACGAGTGCGTAGAAATTCATTTAAGTTCAAATCGAAGCGACGACCAATTTCACTTTCCAAATTGAAAGATTGAATCACGCGAATTCCGTCGAGGCTTTCTTTTACCGTGCCAGTAAGGCTTTCGAGCGTGTCGCGATTGAGATAACCGTATTTTTTCAAGCTTCTGCTTACATTGCGAATGATCAAACTAATTGGCGGCAAGAACAACAATGCAAACGCAGTAAGTTTTGCATCGAGCATAATCATGTACGTAAGAAGACCAACTGCCTGCAGCGGCGCGAACACCAAATCGAAAACAAAAGTGCTTCCCTCTTGCACTGTAAATGCGTCATTAAGGACGCGGCTCATTAAACCCCCGGAGCCTGAGCCAAACTTGTTATGAAAAGTAAGATTCAGTCGACTTATCTTTGCGAGCATCTGCCTGCGAAGCTCTGCGACGATGGTTTCGCTTAGGAATCGAACCTTCGTTGTATAGAAATAACGAGCGACACCCATGACTGCAAACAGCGCCGGAAACGCAAATGGAATCCACTTTGCTTTCTCGCGATCGCCATTTTCTAGAACTTCTTTGAAGAGAACTTCGCTTAAACGAGGAACTAGAGACGCAGCCATCGCCGCAGTCAGGCCCGCCAAAACGATCCCGGTAACTAATCGCGGGTGTTTGCGCATGAGCGCCCAGATTCGTTTAAAGGTCAGTTTCATAGAGAGGTTCTACTATGAATTTATCTCGGGGCGAAGCGAATTTCGCGCTGTCGTGGGCTTAGGAACGCTCTCGCCGCGGGTATATGCCTTTAGATATTTGCCCGTAAGACTCTTCGCGTTTTTCATAATCTCTTCAGGCGAACCTTCGGCCACGATAGTACCGCCGCGAGCTCCGGCCTCGGGCCCAATATCGATGAGGTAGTCGGAGCCGCGGATCACTTCCATATTGTGTTCGATTAAAATCACGCTTCCGCCTGCTTCAACCAGACGATTTAACACGCGCATGAGCATTTCAATTTCGCGGAAATGCAAGCCCGTGGTCGGTTCGTCCATGATGTAGAGCGTACCCTTTTGTTGGGTACCCACAAACTCACGAGCAATCTTTAAACGTTGAGATTCTCCACCGCTGAGCGTGTTCGCACTTTGTCCAAGTCGGATGTACTCAAGCCCAACTTCTTTTAAGAAGGCGAGTGGTTTTCTGATTTTCGGATAGGCGACAAAGAAATCCATCGCCTCTGCGACGGTCATATTTAAAATTTCAAAAATGTTTTTGTTCTTATAGTTCACTTCGAGAATTTCTCGACGGAACTTTCGACCATCGCAGGCGTCGCAAATGAGTTGCACATCATCCATGAACATCATGTCGATCGTCTCATAACCCAAGCCTTTGCAAACCGGGCAGCGACCGCCATCAACGTTTAAGCTAAACGTGCCCGGGCTATACCCACGAAGTTTTGATTCAGGCACTTGAGACATAATCGTTCGAATGTCGTCGAAGATTTTCAAATATGTCACTGGGCTTGATCGCGCTGTTTTTCCGACCGGGCTTTGATCGACGAACAAGACGTTTTTTACAAGATCCAATCCCGTGACCTTGTCATGAGGTTGAATTGGTACGTATTCGACTTTCAATTTTTGCGCGATCACAGGGTAAAGTGTTTGGCCAACCAGGGTTGATTTACCTGACCCACTTACGCCTGTAACAGTAACGATGCGATTCAACGGGAAACGAGCTGTGATATTCTTCAAATTGTGCCCGGTAGCTCCGTGAACCTCGAGAGTGTGTTTGTAGCTATCGATATCAACTTGGCGAGCTGCTCGTTCAATTGAAAACTCTTTTGCGCCGCCAGTGAGATACTTCACCGTGTTTGATTTCGGGAACTCGTAGAATTGTTGAGTAGGGCCTGAGTACATCACTTCGCCACCGAGGTGACCCGAGCCAGGTCCCATCTCAATGACGTTTGAACTACTCTCGATCACATCGCGATCGTGTTCAACCACGACCAGCGTGTTGCCGAGCTTGTTTAGCCTTTGAAGAATTCCAATCAAGCGATCGTTATCGCGTGGATGTAAACCCACGGTCGGTTCATCCAGAACATAAAGTGTTTGTGATAAACCCATTCCGAGCTGTTTTGCGAGATTCAAGCGTTGATACTCGCCGCCACTCAAAGTTTTAGTAGCACGATCTAGAGTTAAATACTCAACGCCTACGTCGTTTAAAAAACCAAGGCGCGAACGAATCTGCATGAGGATCTCACCAGCCATCTCCACTTGAGTCGGCGTCAGATTTAAGCCCAACATCGTCTTGTACAATTCACCGATCGTCATCGCAGATAAATCCATGAAGGCATGACCACCAACGCGCACGTAACGAGACTCAGGTTTTAAGCGTGCACCTTTGCATGTTGGGCAGGTGAACGGACTCTTGTATCGAGACAAGAACACGCGCACATGCATTTTGTATTTCTTAGTTTCTAAGTACTCGAAGAGACCAACGACACCGAAGAAATCTTCGTCTCCACTCCAGAGTGCTGAACGCTGGTCTTTAGGAAGTTGATTCCAAGCAATCTTCGTATCGATCTTGCGCTTTTTGCAATAGTTCATGAGCGCACGTTTGTCATCAGCGGCACTTGGCATCGTGAACGGATTTAACGCGCCATCAGCGATTGAGAGATTAGGATTTGGAACAACTTTTGTTTCATCGAGAGTCAGAATATTTCCGAAGCCGTTACACCCCTGGCAAGCGCCTACGGGATTATTAAAACTAAAAAGTTGCGATGAAATTTGTGGAAAAGTAAATCCGCAAACCGAGCAGGAATTTTCTTCGCTAAAGCA
>JANOUF010000337.1:0-7894 GCA_031416685.1 Bdellovibrionales bacterium | reverse complement strand
TAGTATTTAATTTGAGGGATCGGAAGACCAAGCACTGCACGCAAGTGGAGATCAAATTCAGAAAGATCTTGGGAAGCCAAAGTCACCATCCCGGTATCATGAGGGCGCGGGGAAAGTTCTGAGAAATAAATATCTTTTTTTGTTACAAAAAATTCCACGCCGAAAATTCCAGCACCGCCAAGATAGTCGGTTACTTTCTTTGCCATTGCTTGCGCTTTCTTTAGTTGCGCTGGAGTAATCTTGTGCGGAATCCATGACTCTTGATAATCACCTCGCTCTTGACGGTGACCGATGGGATTTACGAAAATTGTTGGACCCTTTTTTTGCTTTATCGTCAGAAGCGTGATTTCGGATTCAAAGGGAATGAACTCCTCAACGATCACTTTCTTCTTATCGCCGCGCATGCCTTCGACTGCGTAATTCCAAGCAGCGATCACACCATTTGCTTTCTTCACTACAGATTGGCCCTTGCCTGATGATGACATCACCGGCTTAACGACATTCGGAAAACCAATTTGGTCACTCGCAATCTGCAATTCCTCAAAAGTTTCAGCGTAGGCATACTTTGCAGTCTTAAGTTTTAACGTGGTGCTTGCGACATCTCTGATAGCGTCGCGATTCATTGTGAGGTGCGCAGCTTTTGCTGTCGGCACAACTTGAATTCCGCGCTTTTCAAACTCCGCTAGCTTCTCGGTACGAATCGCTTCAATCTCAGGTACAATGATTTCCGGCTTGTGTTTTGTGACGACTCGCTCGAGCTCATCAGCACTCAGCATATCGATCACTTCAAAGCTGTCTGCAACTTGCATCGCTGGCGCGTTTTCATAACGATCAACTGCAATAATCGTTTGCCCTAATCGCTTCGCTGAAATCGCAAATTCTTTGCCCAGCTCGCCTGAACCCAACAACATGATTTTCGCCATAGGCGAGAATCCTACACAGGCTAGTTAAAACTGTCTATTGCGAACAACCTGGCGGCGGCGCCGTTACGAGGCTTTGGAGGAGGGAACGAAACGTTTCGTCTTGGCCGTTACAAAGATACTGGCCATTTTGGCAGACGACTTTACGAAGCATTGTCGAATCAGAATCACTCTCTTCGAGTTTAACATCCGCGATACTGAGAGCCATACAGGTTACCGCACCTGGTTCCGCTTGCGGAACGCAGACTTTACCAGCGGCGAGTATCGAAGACAGAGACTGCAAGCGATCACTGTCGATCGCGCAGTTTCTGACGACATTATCTGAGCCCCGAAGCGAAGCTTGTCCGTTCGCAAGGTCGACAGATAACAGCGCTGCTTCAGAGGGAGCAGAGTTTTCTAACAAGGGATCGTAAGTAACTTTAGAAACGTCTGCGGTGGTCGCAACGACAATTTCAGCTGAGGCCGCAGCTTTGTTAGCGGAAGGTCGTTCAAGACGGTTTTGTGGAGCGCAATTTTGGTAGGAGACCAAAATTACGGAGGTCACAAAAATGATGAGTATATGCTTGATCAACCGATTCCCCTTAAACTTAAGTCTATCGAAATAGCGAAGGCCCCGCAAATTTCGCAGGGCCTAGGCAGGTCAAAATTAGGTTAGATTTACATTACTTCGCATTTGCTTCCCGGCCGTTGGCCTTTGGTCCGTCAGAACAAATCGCTTAAATTTTACTGCCCGGGACAAGCACCTACAGTATCGCTCTGCTCACCGTCTTGGTGTTTGTGGCTCATGTGAGCCTTAAGCGCTGGTTCACCGATGCAAATCGTGTGGCGCGCTGCTGGATTACCTGGAGGGTAATGGCAGATCATAACTTTTTTGGCGCCGCAAGCCACTTCAGAGAGCTCATTGTCATCGCCGTCGTTGTCAGAAGAGTCATCGTCAGATGAGTCGTCATCTGATGAATCGTCGTCGTTCGTACCAACTGTAGTAGATGGATCACCGCCATCATCAGAAGAGTCATCGTCAGATGAATCGTCATCAGAAGAATCGTCGTCGTTCGTACCAACTGTAGTAGATGGATCACCGCCATCATCAGAAGCGTCGTCGCCGTTATTTGAATTGTCGCCATCGCCCTCAGTGATAATTTCACCAACAACATCGTCGTTAGCGTCAACATCGCCAAGCAAACCCGCCTTCTCATTAGTGAGGTCGTCCATGTTGGCAAAGCGTACTTCCGAACAGTTTTGGAATGCGAACATCGGAAGCGCTGACATTGCGATAATCAAGACGATGTTCTTAGTTGAGCGACACATAAAACCCCCAAAGCTTTAAATCCCCGTTACATCGTTAGGTAATTGCAACGTTGGTACCACTGTTCAGTGTGTTTAAATGCGTCTGGAAGATAAACGCCTGTCTATTCGACTAAAAAAGAAAACTAGTTTTACGCGCCAGAATGGGATTTCGTCTCGAGAAGAGACACCTAGATAGAAAAGGCGCAGTTCCCTGCGCCTTTTCACTGTCTATATATAGAGGGCGTAAGAGCTAGTGATGTAAACCTGCGGAGAACTGTTCGGTTTCCGAGCTACCAGCTAGTGCCGAGGTTGAAGCTTTACCCTGGGTGATTGCACTTAAGACTGTATCAAAATAGCCCGTTCCAACTTCTTGTTGGTGTTTAACAGCTGTGTAGCCATCGCGCTGGCTTGCGAACTCACGTTCCTGCAAATCCACGTAAGCGGTCATACCTAATTGTTTGTAAGCCTTTGCTAATGCAAACGTGTGGTAATTGATTAAATGCCATCCCGCCAAAGTGATGAATTGAAACTTGTAGCCCCAAACTCCAAGTTGCTTTTGGAACCTCGCGATTTCCTCATCACTAAGGTTTAACTGCCAATTGAATGAGGGCGAGCAGTTGTAAGCCAAAAGCTTACCTGGATATTTTGCGTGAATGGCTTGTGCGAACTCGTGAGCTTCATCGAAGTCAGGTTTCGATGTCTCAAACCAAAGCAAGTCGGCGTAAGGCGCGTATGCAAGGCCGCGTGCAATTGCGTATTCAAGCGATCCTTTAATGACGAAATATCCTTCAGATGTTCGCTCGCCAGTCATAAATGGTTTATCAAGATCATCGACATCGTTGGTAAGTAAAGTCGCACTCAAGGCATCCGTACGCGCCACCAAAACAGATGGAACATTCAAAACGTCTGCAGCTAATCGCGCACCTTGAAGCGAGCGAATAAACTGAGATGCTGGCACTAAAACTTTGCCGCCTAAATGTCCGCATTTTTTCTCTGACGCTAATTGGTCTTCGAAGTGAACACCGGCAGCACC
Organism: Bdellovibrionales bacterium; assembly: GCA_031416685.1. Classification (GTDB taxonomy): domain Bacteria; phylum Bdellovibrionota; class Bdellovibrionia; order Bdellovibrionales; family JAMPXM01; genus JANOUF01. Next base: position 4,654 of record JANOUF010000337.1, on the reverse strand, counting down.
AGCTGCGATCATCGACTTCATTAATTCAAATGCGTGGAGTGGACCGCCAAAGCCAGCTTCAGCGTCAGCAATGATCGGCGCATAGTTGTTCGCACCCAACTGAACGTCCCCGCTTTGTCTTTCGATTTGATCGGCACGTTGAAATGCATTGTTGATTCTTGAAACGACATTCGGAACGCTGTTTGAAGGATACAAACTTTGATCCGGATAAGTTTGGCCCGCTAAATTGTTATCTGCGGCCACCTGCCATCCGCTCAAGTAGATCGCCTGCAAGCCGGCCTTCACCATTTGCACAGCCTGAGCACCCGTCAGTGCACCGAATGTATTCACATACGGAGTTGAATGAAGCAGTGTCCAAAGTCGTTCAGCACCGTGCCTAGCGATGGAATATTCAATCGGAATAGAAGTGCGGAGTTTTAAAACTTCATCAGCGGAGTAATCACGCTTGATACCCTGCCAACGTGAAGTTGAGCTCCAGTCATGTTCAAGCTGATAAGCGGTAGGAATTTGCTGAATCATGTTTGCTCCTATTTGAGGTAAGGATACGCATCGATTGTTAAAAAACTTGAGAATTTATGGGAAAGAACGAGTTCGTCGAGAATCGCGCGCGCGCGCACTATCGTGTCGCGCTTGTGATTACCTGCAAGCTTAAGCATTTCTACTTGCGCCAGAGATTCGTAGATATCTGCGGTAAAGAACTCTCCCGACTCTAACCGCACCCGGTGATGGCGCCACTGCCACAGCTGGCTTCGAGCAATTTCTGCAGTGGCTGCATCTTCCATAAGATTATGAATCGCAACGGCACCAGTTCCTGCAAGCCAGTACGCAATGTACTCTATGCAAACTCCGACATTAAGTCTTACGCCATCAAGAGTAATTCCCGTTCCATTCATAGTTGGAACGAGTTTTTCATAATGATCCGACTCAAGTGTTGGCACCACCGATTTCTGATGGGCCATTGATCCAAGTCTTGCGTTGAACTCTTTGCGTGCAACGTCGATCAAATCAGGATGCGCAACCCATGTTCCATCAAATCCCATTTTAGCTTCGCGAGATTTATCCTCTTTGACTTGTGCAAGAGCGATTTCAGTAACCTCAGGCTCATGACGATTCGGAACAAAAGCCGCCATACCGCCGATCGCGTGAGCGCCACGCTTGTGGCAGGTTTCGATCAGCGCTTCGCAGTAGGCTTTCATAAATGGCGAACGCATCGTGACCTTGCCTCGATCAGGGAAAATCATGTTTGAGTCGAAATGAAATTTTTTGATCATGCTGAACATATAGTCCCAGCGTCCAGCATTGAGGCCGGCTGAATGTTCACGGAGTTCGTATAAGATTTCTTCCATCTGGAAAGCGGCTGGGATGGTTTCAATCAAAACGGTGGCGCGAATTGTGCCGCGTGGAATACGAAGTTCATCTTGCGCGAAATTAAAGACGTCGTTCCAAAGGCGCGCCTCCATGTAACTTTCCATTTTCGGCAAATAGAAATATGGACCCGTGCCGCGCTCAACCAGCTCGCGAGCATTGTGGAAAAAATAAACGCCAAAATCAAAAAGGCCGGCACTCATCGGTCGACCGTCGATGACCACGTGCTTTTCTGGCAAGTGCCATCCGCGAGGCCGTATCACGAGCGTCGCAAGGTTTTCACCAAGTAAATATTCTTTCCCGTTCGGTCCGTGGAACTCGAGAGTTCGCCGAACAGCCTTATAAAGAGCATCTTGCGCCCCGATAATGTTTTGCCACGTAGGCGAAAGCGAATCTTCGCAATCAGCCATGAAGACATTGGCACCCGAGTTGAGCGCGTTGATGATCATCTTTGGCTCTGCAGGACCAGTAATTTCAACGTGTCGCTTTTCAAGATCGCGAGGGGTACTCGCAACTCGCCAGCCAGTATTGCGAATCGATTCCGTCTCAAGTGGCCGCGAAAGTTTTTCTCCGCGAGCCAAGCGCGCGGCCAACTCAACGCGACGGCGGCTGTTCTGCAGTCTTCGCTCATCGAATTTCGTGTGGAGTGCTAGAAGAAATTCACGGCAAGACGTGGACAAAAGCGCTTCGCCTTCGCAGCCGATGGTGGCGATTTGCATTCGGTCAGTGGTAGTTTGAATGGTACTTTCAATCTCAGTCGAGACGTTTTCCATACCGTGAGTTCAGCAGAGTCCATGCGGGAAACACAATTGATTAAACCGACAACTTTGCTACCGATTGTACAAAAGTTTTTACTCTAACTGGCTCTTTAACCAAAGAACGTCGTAGCGAAGGGTGCGTCCAATGTTTTGTTTTAAAGCGTGTTTAAGCCAGTAATATCGTAGTTTGTTTCGGGTGGGGTGAAGTAAAAAGTCTGGCGCAAAACTTTTGATCTGGAGCGCCGAAAATCTCTCTTGCGGATACTCAAACCCAACTGAAGTTTCTTTTGCAAGACGTAGTACGTTTGAAACCAACCGATGCATCTGATGCGTGTTGGCGAGAGATTCAAGCTTAATCCAGTTCAGTCTCTGACCATACTTGTGCAGAAATCTTAAAATATCCATCCACCACTTGAGCTCGGTGAACGTGTGCTGATAACCAGCGTGAATCACGATCATTAAAAAGTGTTCTTCAATCGGCGGAGTGACGAACCCGCGCGCCACGCTCGGCAAAACAAACAACGGAACTTTTTCAAAGCTATAGTTTTTCTGATGCACTTCAAAATCAGTAAAGAACGGTCCGTCAGTATGAGTATAAATAAGTTTGCCTTCGTTGGCTTCCCAGCTCGGGACATTACGCGTTTCGTATCCTGCGCTCTTAAAAAGTTCGCCAGCCTTCTTCATTTTTTCCGGCGGTACCCAAAGATCGAGATCCTTTAATTCGCGAGTGCCAAAGTCAGGGTAAAGCTCGCGCATAAATGCGCCGCCTTTGTAGACGATTGCCGCCTCACCAGCGTCAGCAAAGATTCCACTCAGTCTTTCAAGTTCGGAAAAATATCTTTCTGCTGAAAGTTTTTGAAATAAGCATTGGTTTCGGCACTGATCGGAAAAATCGCCAGATAAATGGTCTTGTAGATACGTCCACGCGTAACCAAGAAGCTTATGCTCGCGAATTATACTTTCGAACACGTCGGCAGATGCAGAAACGGATCCCGCTTGGGATCCGTTCACATTAACAATTTGATTTAATAATTCGCGGCTCAGGATACCGGCCACACCGATCCAATATTTGAATGATCGCCGAGAACTTTGCCGTTGAGTTCAATTTTCCATCGCCAAACAGCATTGTCGGCAAGGCGGAATTCTAACGATACATTCATCACATCGCCCGGCTTCACTTCGACCTGGCTAACGAGTGGAAGAACGAAACCGCCCCAAATACTGCGTTCAAGAGCATTGGGCGGAGTTTGGTTAATATAGCAGACATCGTCTCTGAAATAATTGTAGTACCCCGCAAGCCCTGCGAGCGTGCCACTCTTTGTAATCTTGCTGGTGAAAGACCACTCGAAATAATCTGGCAGATTTGCAGTTATCTCAACTGGCTCTACCGCTAACGTGTCGCCCAGAAAAGTTTCTGGCTCAAATGTTTGATAGTAAGGATGCTGAGCCATCGACATAAACGCCGATAGGTCGTAGCCGTGGTGTTCCTGTTTCCAAAACTGAATGCTCGGAGTTTGAACCCCTTTTACGTCTATCGGTGCAAACTCCAACTGAATCGCAGTAGGAAAATATTTTCCGCCTGGTTTAAGAAGTCGCTCTATCGCATCCGGCAAACTCAAAAGCGTATTTAGAAATCCCAAATTTGAAATCAGAACGTCGGCTTTTTGCGCAAGCTCAAGGTTTTCGCTATCGGCACCATGAAAAGTAATCTTATCGCCAAAACCATTTTGGTCAGCGGCGGCGCGAGCTAGATTGACGATCGGTCGCATTTCAATTGCATCAACATGGCCGGCGCCAGCCTCAACCGCAAAAAATGACAAGATTCCGGTTCCTGCGCCAATATCGACTACGCGATCACCCGGCTCAACGATGGCTTCGATTTGGTCGCGAAGACCGCGGTTTGAAACTGGATCGCCAACTAAGAGTCGATGTTCTTCGATTTCGGCTGGAACCGATAAGCACATCATTTTTGTTCCCGGTGTTGTGGGATCGGGTCCACCCGACGCTGACATTGACTGAGTGAGATCTTTTAAAGATCCCCACTTCTTCAACTGTGGTTTTTGATACGGCTTCTTCTTAGTTTTCGTATTGTTTTGTTTAGTCATGGGGTTAGCCTAGCTGCTTGAGCATCTGCTCGCAATAAAGAATTGAGTACACGTAATCAAGATCTTCGAGGGAATACTCTGGTCGCGCTTTTTCAAGAAATTTTGGAACGTCGACCCAACCGAGCTCATTTACACGTGATTCCTGAAGATAAGCGCGAATCTTTTTCTCTTCATGCTTAAATTGCGCGATGAAGCACAAAGTATGGTCTTGCACAGTAAGTTGGTCAGCTTTGAACTGGTCGTAAGTCTGACGCACGAATTCTTTGCCCCGTTCGCTATGCGGGAAGTATTTAGCCGGCAGCGATAATGCGAATTCTAATGTGTTCTGTTTGATCATCGGATGCCGAATTTTTATTCCCCACCGCGATCCATAAATTGAAAAACCCTCAGAAAGAATTTGGTGTGCACCACCATAAAGAAACCGGG
>JANOUF010000336.1:0-4444 GCA_031416685.1 Bdellovibrionales bacterium | reverse complement strand
TGAAAAATCTAATACTGAGAGCGTTTCGCTACTATTTAGTTCGCGAACGGCTGCTAAAGGATTCGGGGTGTCAGTGGCGTAACCAAGATAAAAATTTTGTTCAACCAGCAAATCCCAACCTTTAGGATTCATTGATTCAAGTGCCACAATCAAAACGCGAACTTTAGTATCGGATTGATTCTGAACTATAAACTCTGCACTGATGGTTTTCAGCGGCCGTGTCTGTCGACTGTGCGTGTATTGCATAAAGCTTAAGATTTTTTCATCAAATTTTGCAACTAAGGCTTCTGTTTTATCGAAAATACAACTGTTAAAAGAATTTTGTTCCCAGTCACGCAAGAAAACTTTAACTGCTGCGTTCGCATTTGAGCCCACGATAGATACTGAAAATAAAAAAGCCACGACAAAAAATTTCACTCTCACCACCTTGCGTGTCTTAACTTTATGCCTTCAATTGACGAAAAAACAATTCTTTTGCTCAGAGTCCGCTTACTTTCTGCAATATATCGTTAGGATGACCGTGCCGTGTGGGACCAAGCAGTGGCCGACTGGGGTTACAACTTCTACCTTTTTGGCAATGGAACAAACGTCGATTCAGCAACGCCGTTGCTTTTGCCACACTTTAGCCAATACACAAGCTTTTCGGTCAGTAGTAGCCATGGATGTGGCGTAGATTCCAATTCCGAAATTTGGTGTTGGGGAGCAAATACAAATGGATTAGGTAGCAGCACAGTGAGATCAAGCCTCGTGCCAATCAAAGTTGTGCAGTAGATGGGCCTCACGGTTGATTTCAAAAATACAGTTCTGATCATGATCTCAAACTTAGGCTCAAGTGCTATCGGCGATGCTTCGCTCACAAAACTACAGCGCGAAATAATTGTGAGGGAAACTTTGCGAAACCATTTTAGACCAGAGTTCTTAAATCGAATCGACGAAACCGTTATCTTCAACAGCCTAAGCCAAGAATAGATCACAAGCATCGTCGACATTCAGTTGCACGAAGTGAAAAAGCGCTTAGCAGAAAAGAAAGTTACCCTTACTTTCACTCCCGCAGCAGTTGAGTTTTTAGCTAAACGAGGCTTCGACCCAGTCTTCGGCGCCCGCCCTTTAAAGCGCCTGATCCAGCAAGAACTGTTAAATAAGCTTGCAGATTACTCGTTTCTCGCGAACTAAAGTCCGGTACGCAAGTGGAAGTCAGCGGCAACGACTTGGGCCTCGAGTTCCACTCTGGCGACGAAAACGGACCACTGTTAAAGACCGTTCACTAGCCTTCGCTTTTGTGGAGTTCTCTTGAGCGCCAATGGATTCATTGGCTAGTGTTTATGGAGTAACGTTTTCAGAAGTATAAAAGTGACCAGCTAGCGGCACGCCGTCAGGGACATCGGCAAAAGAAACCGAGGAATATTTTGATAGCGCGAATTGCATGGCTTTAATGTGCTCTATGAAGCGCGGGCAATCATCCGACCAGCCTCTGAAATCAGGGGTCGAAAAAAATCCACTTGCCGTGTTTTGCACTATATATAAAATTTCTTTGGGCAGAATCCGGGCTAATATAAAAACGATGAAGAAGGCCGAAGTCATGAGTGCTTAAATCAATACCTTTTTCGCTTAACCACAAACTAAATTTTTTATGTACTTCACTGATTCGTCGAGCTTCAGGTATAATTTGTTTTTTTTGCTCAAGATATATGCTCCAGACTTTTGATCTCCTAAAGTGAAACATGTACGCTAACTCCTCAAATGTAATCCCTTCTATGTACTCTTTGACAAGGACAGCCTTTTTTAATCTGTTAGCAGAGCTTTCAGTAAGCTCGTAGCCAATTATTCTGGGCACGGACTCCCCCTGCTCTCTATAGAATTCAGTAACTGCGATCTCGTAGAAAGCACTATTGGCCCAATTCGAATCATTTCTAGTGGGAGTAATAATCTTTATTGAAACGAGATTTCCATCGGGGCCCTTTGCCAAGTAAACAATGGAGTTTCCTTTTCCAAGTCGACCAATAATTTTGTAGTTCACGCCACCTACGGCCATGATTTGCCCAGTAGCTTTCGATGGCTTTAAGACTTTTGACATTCTAAAGTCATGGATCGACTGTTCTAGAGTTGTTGCCGAGCTATTATCTATGAAGAATAAGCTAGAACACTGAGGTGTCGCCGCATATGCGCCAAATCCAGATAAAAATAAAATGAGAACAGTCAGCAATCTAATCAAAGCGCAACTCGATGTCGTTCCAAATTATGGGGTTAGTTCCCTTTTCTTCAACCAGAACGACGCTTCAGCGGGTTGCAAATACAAGATCTGGTCCAGAGGTCTTTTGCTGATCGTTTCGAGATGAACGCGAATTAGGTGTCTAAGCACTGAACAAAGTGCCGTGATGATTCGTCGAACTTTTTGACACGGCTAAGACTCTTCAAACCCAATGATTTACGATCATACCGGATTCATGAAAGCGCAGAGTTTCTGAGGATAGGCTCACCTAACAATTCAGCGGCGCCGCGGAGTTGTTACCTCTACAAACCGCCCACGGAGTGTGACCCGCGCCGGCGCGGATGAAGGCATAGCGTGCCGGACTCAAACTTTCTTTCGAAGAGTTTTCTTTTCACCCTGATGTTTTTTTGAATCGAGGCGGCGGCGCTTTGAAGCCTTCGTTGGCTTTGTTGCAACTCGAGGCCTTGGCGGCCGCGCGACTGCCATCACCATTGAAGCTAAGCGCTTGAGGCATTCTTGTTTGTTGCGGATTTGATCTCGGTGAGTGTCGGCTGCGATGACAAGCTCGCCGTCTTCGGTAAGTTTTGAGCCAAACTTTTCGGCGAAACGACTCCAAACTGGCGGCGGAAGAGCGACGCTGACTCGAAAGTGCCATCGCATCACGGCTTTACTTGAAACTTTGTTTACGTTCTGCCCGCCCGCCCCTGAACTTCTCACAAATGAAAATCGCAACTCCTTCCAAGGAATGGAAAGAGGGATGCGATCATCTATGACAAACTCAGGACCGAATTCGTTCATATACTATACGGCTAACGAGTCTGCGCCCGAGAGAAATTGCGCGAACATCTGCACGCCTTGCCCGCTTCCACCCGACTCGCTGTAAGCGCCGCCTGCAGAATCGCGCCATGAGTAGATATCTAAATGTGCCCATGGAACTTTACCTACGAATTGCTGCAAGAAAAGTGCGGCACTGATGGCACCCGCAAATCCGCCTGGGCCAGAGTTCGCAAAATCGGCGAAGCTTGATTTTAAATGGCTAAAGTAAGGTTGGAAGAGTGGCATTCTCCAGGTGAGTTCACCGCTCGACCATCCAGAATCTTCAATCGCACTTGAGAGTGCATCGCTATTTGTGAACAAACCTGAAATTTCCGCTCCGAGCGCAACTTTAATCGCGCCCGTTAATGTTGCGAGGTTGATGACTGCTCGAGGTGCATCGGCACCTTTTTGTGTCACGGCAACATCGAGAGCGTCTGCGAGCACTAAGCGACCTTCCGCGTCTGTGTTGTCGATTTCAACAGTGTGGCCACTTCGAGCTGTGATGATGTCGCCTGGGCGGAATGCCGTTCCACTAACTGCGTTCTCAGCGAGCGCTAGGTAACAATCAAGTGGTTGTGAAATTCCAGCGCGTGTTGCCCAGTATGCGATGCCAGCAACGGCAGCTGAGCCGCCCATGTCTTTTTTCATCAAGCGCATTGCTGACGACGGTTTGATATCGAGCCCGCCGGTATCAAAGGTAATGCCTTTACCCACGAGTGCGATTGGCTTTTTACCATTTGAATCTTTCGGACGATAACGGATGTGAACGAGCGCTGGTGGTTCTGCGGCGCCCGCACCTACTGCTTGCAGAAGGCCGCAGTTTTCGCGCGCGAGATCAGCGTTTTTCCAAACCGTAACGGTTGTGTTAGCTGCGTCTCCGAGCAAATCCTCGATGGCTTGAGCGTAATTTGTTGGATTGAGGCTCCCGCCAGGCAAATTCGTGAGATGACGAGCCATGTTTGTTGCAAGTGCGAGGTCACTTGCTGCGCGAATGTTTGCATTTGAGAGTTGCGAGCCGCTGAGTAAAAGCGTTGGTAATTTCTTTTTCGGCTTGCGTGGATTGTCGCGGTTCTCGGCGAAGTTATAACTTGCGAGTTCAAGTCCAACTAGTGAAGCGGTTTCTTGTTCAAGTGATGTACCATTGAAATGTAAAATGAGTTTATCACACTTCCAACTTAGCACTTGGCCAAGCACGCTGCCCGCGTGATCACGCGTTCTCGCAAAATCTGATTTATTCAGACGGCCACCGTGTGATGCAAGGTTGTTTGCGTCCAAATTTGCTGGAGGTCGTAAGATGAATACCGCACCGGTTTTACCAGCGAAGCTGGAAGTTTCAGATTCCGACTTAACGGCGGCTTCGACTTGCCAAGGAAGAAGTATTGGCTTGAGCGCGGCACGAACTTTTTTCGGATCGCGCGA
>JANOUF010000335.1:0-15032 GCA_031416685.1 Bdellovibrionales bacterium | reverse complement strand
GGTGGGCCCTTCTGCGTCACCTGCGTCCAAACATTTCTCGTTACTGTGCCAGTGGCTGTTCTTAGACATAAAATAAACCTGTGTAAAATCAATAACTTATAGATGTAGTTTCTGGGCTGTGTGAGGCACCACTTTTGTAATGGAGAGTTGCGGAGGTCGCACTCGATGCTAAGATACATCTTAGTATCCTTTCTTATGGTTGCCGCGCTTGTTTCGCTACAAGCCTGCGGACTTAACTCTAAGCCTGAGGATGCATGCAATTTTGTTCAGAACAACGAAGCACATCGTGTTTCGTGGGAGAACTCTACGCCTGCAGTTCTGATGATCGACGCCTCGGTGCCAAGCCAGTTTGTCAGCTCTATCTACTCAGCAGTGAATCAGTGGAATCTATCTCATGGTCGCGAGCTTCTTCGGATCGATGGCCAAGGAGAAGTGGGTGATGCCGCACAGGATGGTCGCAGTGCGATCTATTGGCATACGACATGGGAATCGAGCCGCACTTACGAACAAGCCCGCACCACTGTTTATTGGTCAGGCGATCGCATCTATGAAGCTGATATCCGAGTCAACGCCTCAAACTTTTCTTATTCTACATATCCGGCTTACGGCACCATCGATTTCGAAAGCTTGTTAGTTCATGAGATGGGCCATGTCCTCGGACTTGCACATAATGAAGAAGCAGGAAGTGTGATGGCGAAAGCGCTTGCGACGAATCAAGAGCGCCGCGAACCGACAGATCTCGATGTTCGTTCTCTTCAGTGTGAGTACTAAATCGCATTGAACGAATGAGCAGGGAAAAAAGTTCCAGAATGGAACTAGACTGAAAATTAAAGTGATTTTGTAAGGTAATTTAAGTTGTGAGAAACGAGAGTCGGGATACCATCAGTGAGTGGACCGACCCACAAAAGGAGACAGCAAATGGCGAACGAAGTAAGAGCCGAAGCAGCTACTGAAAGTTCATCGACAGCCAAATCGGCAATCGCGCGCGTGAGTGCAGCTGTTTTTCCTTATTCGTATCACGAGATCGCGACTGACAAGCACGTCGTGCAAATTAATCCTCGTCTCGATGTCCTTGAGCAGCTCAAAGGCAACATTGCTCAGCTCGAAGATCTCCACGGTCGTATGCGCTTCATGATGAAAGAAGTGCGCGGCCTACTTAAACGCTAATCACTCGGCCGCACTGATCATTTCTGATTTAATAATTTAAATATTCGAAGCCTGGCGACTTTTGACTCGGTCAAAAACGCTAAACGCAGACGCAATAATTGCGTTTGGATCGCCGACGTTGCTTGGAACAATCAGCAAGTCAGAATTCGTCGCCATATTTCCCAATTGCTTTACGTACTCTTCAGCAACTTTCAACGCAGCAGCGTCCTTACCACCGCTGGTTTCGAGTGCCATGGCAACCATTCGAATTCCATCTGCAGTCGCTTTCGCAATCGAAGTGATTGCCTCAGCCTGACCGATTGCTGTGTTGATCTGGCGCTGTTTATCACCTTCTGATTGCTTGATCATGTCTTGCTTGCGGCCTTCGGCGTTGTTGATAAGCGAGTCACGTGTACCTTCTGACTCTAAAATCTGAGCGCGTTTTTCGCGCTCGGCTCGCATCTGTTTTTCCATCGCTTCGATCACGTCCTTTGGAGGATTGATCGACTTGATTTCATAGCGCATCACTTTTACGCCCCAAGGTTGAGTTGCGGCATCAATAGACATGACGATGGCAGCGTTGATGCGCTCGCGTTCTTCGAATGAGCGGTCGAGGTCGATCTTACCCATCTCAGAGCGAAGGGTGGTTTGCGCTAACTGAACGATGGCGAACTCGTAGTTATTTACGCCGTAGCAGGCCGACTTCGGATCGATAATTCGATAAAAAATTACGCCGTCCACTGTAACTTGGACGTTATCCTTCGTAATACAAATCTGCGGCGGAATATCGAGGACCATCTCTTTGATCGAAGTTCGATAAGCGATGCGGTCCATGAACGGGATGATGATGTGAAGTCCAGCTTCGATGACGCGATCAAATTTTCCGAGTCGTTCAACGAGCTGTGCTTCTTGTTGTGGAACGATTTTGATCGTCATCAAAACGAAAATGACGGCAAAAACTAGAAGGACTATTGGTACGATATCCATTTTCTTTTTTCTCCAAAATTTCAATTCGGCTTTTAGACGGTTTTTCGAATGAGTAGAGTGTTTCCATCCATTCCGACGATTGTCACGCGCTCACCTTCTTTTAGCGACTCTTCACCCAGATTTGTCGCAAGCCATGAGGTGCCCTGATAAGTGACTCGTGTTTGCTGGTGCGGCAAAACCGGCTGATCGAGTTTAATTTCTTTGCCAATATCTGCGTCAATTGCGATCGAACGCAGAAGGCGAGTTCTTAACGGTTGGCGCAAAATAGCGACTCCAGCGACTGACAGTATCGAGCATAAAATGATTTGTGCTGGTGTAGCGGCCCCTAGAGACGCGGCGAGAGCTGCACCAAAGCAGCCCAGAGCTATGAAAATCATAAAGAATCCACCAGTGAGCATTTCACCGATTAAGAGACCTATGCCAGCAACGATCCAGATCGAATGTAAATCTAGCTCCATGTTTTCCTCCGACCTAGAGACTCATATTGATACACCGACGGGTCAAGTGTGAGCGTATCTCGATTAAGAACGGGTCTAGTAGTGCCGATAAGCTATTGCTGTGATTGGACTTCGGAAGATTATTCTATTTTTGCCTGTGATGTTTTTTCTCCTGATTGGCTACACCAATTGCGGTCGTTCCGTTGCTCTTAATAACCCACTCCAATCAAGTTCGAAGCTCTTCGGTGGCGCTCATAATGGCGGCGGACATTCCGGTAAACTGACCTATGCATTCACCCATGCACTACCAAGCTGTAGCGACCCAGAGATGGGAATTGTTATGGAGGATGGTCAGACGCGCTCGTTCACTTATCAATGCAGCGGAGCAGTTGAGACAGCGTTTGATATCACGAAGTTTATTTCCTTTGCTGATAATCCGCTTTTCACTGTGTACGACGAACGTATTTACGCGCATGACACGATGTTGACGGAGCAGTCGTCAAACGTCCACTTGCACTTTGAGTTATTTTGTTCGGGCGCAGGCGATCTCGACTTTGCAATTAAATATACAAACATAGATAGCTCGGCGGGTAGCTCGCATCTTACGGCTGGTATATTGATCCACAAGGATGGATCATCGATGCCAACAGTCGAATCTGAGCCTGGGATTTATAAAGAAGCGGACCCGAATGGGGTTCAAATGTTTCTAACATCATCAAAAAATTATCAAGTTCGAGTGTCTAGTACCTCGGTAGCCAGCCGGAAAACAGCTGTGCTTAGCTTCGGTAGTGGCATCAACGTCGATCTCAAATGTTTTGCTCGCGTCAAACCAGCAGGTAAGTGATGTTTGCAGTTGAGCGAATCGCCGAATGGGAAAATCTCATTCGCTCCGGGCGTGGCAGCGAAGTCGTCAAAATCATAAGTGCTCTTAAGCCAGCTAAGATTCCTCCTCAGAACCGAGTTGCGGTAGCGAACTTGTGTCGTCGCGTCGGCGAGTATGGCTTTGGATTAAAACTTCTGCAGTCGCAATTTCTCGAAGCACGGAAGTCGCCTCTGCAAAACGAAGCGATAGTTGCTGAGTACGCTGCAATTCTAACTGAGATTGGAGCTATCTCGATCGCCGAACGATTACTTGTTCAGTTCAAGTCACCTAAATATGAGATGACTCCGTTTTACCGCGCACTTCTTTGGATGAAGAAGTGGGATTATGCGCGCGTACCAGCAGAAATAGCCATGTTTAAATCACTCACAAAAGATTCCTACCGATTGCACGTGGCGGATGTAAACCTTGTTTCCGCTCTCATAGTTTTGAAGCGCTTTGATGAAGCTGAGGAGTTGTTAAGTAAGTTAAAAATGCAATCAGCGGGGCATGCGAAAATGTTGGCTGGAATCGTCAATGAGCAAGAAGGTGAACTTTTATTTTTTACCGGTGAACGTAAGCACGCGAAACGCCATTTTTTAGCTGCTGTTGAGAAATTGCGAGAATCAAAGAACCCGTCTGGCTTTTTTGCAGAAAAGTGGCTGGGCATTATTGCCTTGCAAGATTTGCCTTGGAGCGAAGTCGAGACAAATTGGTTTGATTTCAATAAGCGAATGAAAAAAAAGGGCTATTGGGAAATTTTGCGAGAGATGGATCGGTACTATGCGATTCGTTTTGACCGGAAAGATATTTTAAATAAGTTGTACTTCGGCTCCCCACTGGAAAGTTATCGGAAGCTTTTGCTTCAAGACACCGGGCTTGTTCCTGACCCTAACTGTTTTTATCCGCATCATGCAAAAAACTATTTTGACGTGAGTTCCATGAGTTTGGTTATGGACGGAAAAACTCAAGGGGTGCCGCCGCTTTATCGCAAAATGCTTTTGGCGCTGAGCCGCGATCTTTACAAGCCGATTGCCGTAGGTTCACTCTTTGAAGCGCTTTATCCCGGTGATTACTATCAACCTGAGTTCGCGGCCACTCGTGTTTATCGACTCATTGCTCGGCTTAGAGAGTTTGCTAAAAAACACGAGCTCGCTTTACAAATCGACGCTACGGATCTCGGGTTTCGGCTGAATTGTGGAAAGAACTTTTGTATCCGTTATTCGCGCAGTGCGAATACCCAACCAAGTTTGAATTTCATGGACATCGTTTTTAGGAATTTTTCGAATCGTGCGTTCACTGCAGCCGAAATCGCAAAAATTTCCGGCATGCCAAAGAGAACTATAAATCGCGCACTTAGTAATGAACTAGAAAATGGAAAAATCCGTGCGATCGGTAAGGGAAAGAGCATCAAATACTCTCTCGCTTAAGCCTTTTGAGTGTAACCTTTTTTAGGCATTACGACTTCGACGTTGCCCTCATCATCGATACGCTTGAGGATGTCTTGCCGGCTGACAGGCTTTTCAAGTTTGAATTCTTGGCGGAAAGTTTGGTATGAGTTGGTCGATGTTTTTACGCCTTCTTCATCCATCGCAACTTCATTTGCACGACGGGAATTCAGCACGATTCGATCGTCTTTAACGTTGATCGTGAGATTGTCCCTTTCGTGCTTCGGAACTTTTGCCGTCAATACGTACGAACTTGGCGTCTCACTCAATTGTGCGTGCATGTCTCGTGCAGAATAGAACGGATCATTCTTCCGGTTGTCTGCAGTTTGATATTTCTCGAGGAACTGAGTCTTTTGCTTGTAGAGTGCTTTTAAGTAATTGTCTTCTTGGTTGTGGAGGCTGCTCGCGTGCACTTCATGGGCTTTTCCATAGCGCTCACTGAAGTCTTTTCGCTGCTGTTCGAGGTTCTTGTTGAAGGTTACAGCAGCTTCGCGCTGATTTTGGTCGAATTGTTTTTTCTGGCTTTCAATATTCGCATCAAACTGTGTTTCTTGTTCGGTAAGTGCTCGTTCGTGTTCCGTCTTTTGCTCTTTGCTCACAGCCTTGAAGTTTTGCTCACGAGACTGAATGTCCTTCTCGCCAGCGGTTTGTACGCGATTGATTTCAGCCTGATATTGTTTTTCTAACTGATCTTCAGTTTTGATTGAACGTGCTCGCATGAGCTCTATGCGCTTCTGATTTTCTTTTTCCAACGTCGACAATTTTGTTTCGCCTAAGCGTTGCTGCTCATTTGAAGTCTGGCGAAATTCATTGCGTAGTTTTTCGAGCGATTCGTTATAGGCTTTTCGCTCACCCTCGATGCGACCATCCGTTTCAGCATGCAATGTTTCAAGGCGTTCACGGCCTTGCTGTCTTACGTTTTGGAAAGTTTTATTGTGTTGGTCGGACATCGCCTTTAATTCTTTTTCGTGGCGTTGATAGACCTGAATCATTTCTTTGTTATTAATCTGCTTTGCCTTTTGCAAGCGATCATTGTTCATCGTTTGCACACGTTGAATCTCGTCTGAAGTCTGCTGCTGAGTTCTGGCGACATGGGTGCGTTCGTTGCGATTTAGCTCTTTTATCTTTTCAGTGCTTTGCAATTGCGCTTCACGCTCTTGTTCGCTTAAGGAATCGAATTGGCGTTCAGCACTTTCTTGGCGTGAGGCAAGTTGCTGCTCAAGTGCACGAGTTTGCTGTTCACTTCGTCGCTTAAGGCTCTTGTAGTTTGAAGCTGTGGCTTCACTTTGGCTCTCAAGTTCCTTTTGCGACCGTTCACGCGTGTTTTCTACTTTTGCTTCAGTGGTTTTTTTGATGTGGTTGACAGTCGCTTCGCCAGATTCCTTAAGATTAGCTTCGCGTTGTGCATAGGAATCACGGAGACGTTTTAGTTTCGCCTCGTTGGCTTCGATCGTTTCTTGTTTGCGTGCTTCGTAATCGTCTTGCAATTCCGTTTGCCGACGGCCCGAGACCTGACCCGAAATATCGTTCGACATTCTGATTCCTTCCTAGAATCTAAAAGCGAATTTCACTCTTCTCGTAGTTTAGCACGGAGAGACGCTTATCGAGAGGCCGGGGCAGGTGAGTAGCTGGCGGATTTAGACTCTTGTCCGGTCTGCTTTCCCTGGAGATTTTTCACATTAGCGGGATTGGGGCAAATGTCGGTGAACCAATCACCTCGCTGTTTACACATCCAAGTAGCTTCGATCGTGACTGTCTCGAAGGTGGCAACTGGGTGATAGCCGCTGAACTGAATGTGGTCCAGTGTCGTCGTTACTTTGCGGATTTTTCCGGTTTTTGTATCGGTAATGGCGAGCTCAAAAGCGCGATACTCCGCTTCAGCTGCGAGGGAAGTTAGTAGTATTGCCAGAACAAGAACAGGCGAAATGAAAAACCGCATATTCCTGTATCGGAAAATGCGATTTAAACTAGACCTAAAAACTTCTAGTGGCGGATTTTAGTGTTCGCGAGAATCGTGTTTTCTACGAGATGGAAATACGCGCGAATTAAAAGGTCGTATTCTTCGGGCTTTAGCTTATCGAGAAAGCTGCGTTTCTCGACTATGGTCGGGCGCTCAATAAATTTCGTCAGCATGTCTTGGACTTTGCCCATGTTGTCGAAGTTGAAAAAGTCTTCGTCGGTTTTAATTTTCGAAAGGACTCGTTTGATTTCTACTGAATCGAACATGAGGTGGAAGCCGAGCGTAGATTGGTGAAGAAGGTACTCGATTTGGCTGAGGCTTGGGTCCGACTTCTGAGTACGATCCATGTTGCTCCTTGAAGTTTCTTTACTTCATTCTGGGAACGGCACAGCCCGTGTGCAAGACATTTCGGGGCGCAATTTGACATGTTTTGTCAACCCCCTTACCATATAGTTAGTAGTTAAGTGCTCCGGCACTTAGCTAGACCGATGTCTCAATTTGAGATTCGGCTCCTTTGAGAGGAGTAGTTGCGTATGGGAAAGTCGACCGTTGGAAGAAAGAAATCCCAGAGTGGTGCGCGGGGGTTAGAGCCGATGAGCAACAACCGTATCGTGATCGATGAGAAGCGCGGTCTAGTTTTTTCGAGTGAGGAAGAACTCTACAACCACTTCTTGCCTCAAATTCAGACACTCGAAAAAGAATTTTTCTTAAAACGCAGTGACACTGATGTTTCTGAAAGCCACTTCAATCGTTATGAAGAATTGCTCGGCAATCTTCTCGATGATCCGGATGAAATCTGGGAAGACGCTCAGCATATTCACGGCTTTCGCGTACACACATACGTTGGGCACTTTAGCTCTGATACAGAGAGTTTGTTTTACGTCGCGCAAGTTTATCGCACCGGCGACACACCGAGCTTCGTGTATCTCCACTTTCCATCACGCGATGCTACGCTTGTCGAAGCTTATCGCAAAGGTCGTTTGATCTACGATCGTGTGTTGAAGGAAGTTGAGAACGGCGCGGTTGAGGGCGACGCTCTTTCAGAAGGCGATGATCTTGCCGTTGGATTATATAAGGCGATGATCAAACTCCGTTCACCAAAAGATATTCCTGAAGAAGAGTTCAAACAATTCGATGCGCTCCGTGAGGGCACGATCGAAGAGCCAGACGAAATCTGGCGAACGAACGATCTTGCTGGGAATATTCTTGTAACTTTCATTCGCGATTACAGCGATGAAGCTGAAGAAGAGCTTAAGTACGTTGTCGTTACGATCGAAGATGCTGCTTCTTCGTCGCACGCTTTACTATTCTCGTTCCCGACGCAGGATAAGAGTTTGGCTGAGAGATATCGTCACGGCGAGAATCTTCAGGCTGAGGAAGTTGTGCAAGAGGCTAGTCACTAAGGTTTGTTTTTTATAGTTTGATTGTTATTGTGCGCCGGCGAGAGCTGGCGTTTTTATTTGTAGGTCTTTGGTGTCGGAGGGGCAAGGCACGTGGGTGCTCGTCACGTGACGAGTTGGTTACTCGCCTCCAGCGAAGTCGACTATCGCGGTTAGCGGTTCACTCAAGGGTCTTGATAAGAGGTCTTCAACTTGAGCGGTCACTTTATAAATTCCAAAGCTGGTTCCGTCTAATAAGACAGGCACGTAGGTTTTCGGAGACCGATTCTGGATCTCAATCATGGACTCTCTTGCGAGCTTCGATTTCTTATTTACCGAATGGTCAATTCGGACCCGCAACTGTGTGGTCGCAGATGCATCGGTCTCTATGGTAAACAGCGTTTGATGGGTTGGACCCTTAAGCGACCCTCCGCCAATAACCGCGTTAAAAATGTGAAAATTTTTATCGAAGATATTTTCAGACCATGTGCCGGTCTGATGATAGTACACTTGTCCTTTGATCGAAATTATTTTTGGTTTTTCTTTGGCGACGGAAAACGAACTTAAGATTACCAGCGTAGTTACAACTGAAACGAATTTCATTATTCCTCTGCTTCTTGTGAACTCGTCACGTGACGAGCTCATCATCAATGCAAAGATGCGACTATGAATTTTTGATTAGGTCAAAAAACAAATAGAGGACGAGCAACCGATCTCGAAAATAAAATTAGTAAGTTTTAGGTTCCGTTTTATTCCATGGCATCCGACTGACATGCCATACACACCCAGAAAGTGTTACCTATGTCGCCGGTCTATTTTGTTACCTATGTACCCGGTCTGTACCATTAATCTTGTTGACATAGTTTTCAGGAGAAAAATTTCGAGTTGTAGACATGAGCCATTGATCCGTATTTATTGCTCTCAAAATTCATTGCGCTGAGTTTCTAGAGAAAATTCTGAAAAACTTTAGGTCGTGCAAAAAGCGACTCGTTTCGCGCAAGACAAGCGATCAAAAATTCCCATGGTAAGTTGCTTTCCACCGAGGAGAAATAACTTATGCACGCAATTGAACTTCAAAAGAAAAGACCGTCTGCGCTCGAAATTCACAATGAAGCACTTAATGTTTGTAAGGTTATAAAATCCGATTATCTAAGATTGTTTGAGATTCTATTAATCGTTGAGGAACGTCAGATTTATTTTCAATTCGATATTTCAAGTCTTTTCGTATATTGCGTGGAGATGTTGGATATCTCGAAGTCGATTGCGTATGACTTTATAACTGTGGTTCGCAAATCAATCGATGTGCCGGAGCTTGCTTGTGCGATTCGCGGACGGAAGCTTTCAGTTTCAAAAGCGCGCAAGATTTGCCCCGTTGTTACCAGTGAAAACTCTGAAGAGTGGATCGCTCTTGCGAAAGCGTGCACTTGTCGGGTTATCGAAAAGGCTGTGGCAACGGCGAAGCCAGAAGTGACAAAGAAGGAATCGCTTAAGTACGTTTCTGGCGATTCGCTAGATTGGACGCTCACGATAAGTGAGGAGTTCGGTGAGCTTCTAAAGCAAACAAAGGATTTGATGTCGCAGAAAGAGCAACGTCACGTTTCTTCGAATGAAGCCCTTTTGGTTTTGCTGAAGGATTATGTGCGGAAGAACGATCCCGTTGAGAAGGCGAAACGCAGTGTGAAAAGGTCGGAGCGTCCAACTCGTACCGCAGAGGTCGCTGTATCTGCATCGGCCCCGAAGCGCCTTGCAGAAAGGCCGGTGCAACGCGAGAGAACTCGTTATCGTAAATCGGTAGTCGAGCATGCAGTTAACTTGCGAGATGGCAATCAATGTACCCATGTTCGGGCGGGCGGAAAGCGATGTGAAGAAAAGCGCTGGCTTCACAAGCATCATATTCATGAGTTTGCACAAGGTGGGGAGCACGCGGCAGAAAACTTAGAGACGCTTTGCTGGGCGCACCACAAAATGAGGCATTTGAGAGTCGAGAGGCAGGAATTTCACCGGATTGAACTCGTCACGTGACGAGTTCAATTGTTGTTTAGCCGGGAAGTAGTTTGGTTGGGGTTGATTTAAGAAGCGCAACAGAGATGCTGGCAACATAGGTGGTAAGCATGTAAGCGTTCGGGCTAAGCTGAGTTTAGCTCAACCCATTAACGAACTTTGCGACTCTTAGAAACAAAAACTCCGCGCAGCCGCCGCAAAATCCATCGAATCATTGCGATCAAAGTAAAACGGGTGAAGTTGCGAAAGTACTGCAGGATGATCGCTAGCATAATCATTTGGGTTAGCTGAGAATGCTGGGATCAAGCTATCGACATGACCGATCACGGTTGATTCGGTTGTGCTTACGTTTTCGTAAAGAACTACTTTCAGAGCATCCCAAGAAAGATCTAAGTCATTTACCAAGATTTCTGTCTTAGAGAAAAACTCAGAAGATGTCGTGGCGCTAATGAAGTATTTTAGCTGAAGCGCTTTTAATTCTGTAACGGTCGCCGATGTTAAGTAGTTTGAAATCTGTTGGCCGTTATACCAAATGCTGAAAGTAAGCGGATTTTGATCAAGCTGTGTGCCGCCAGAAGAGTAGGCCTTCCAACGAAACATCTTTAATGCGTATTTCGTGTTGGTATCAAAAGTAGGGTTTATGCCCGTGATCTTCATGCGGATCAAATCTGTTACAGGTGACCCAAGTGGATTGACGTAAACTTGGAGTTTGCCAGTTAGCTTGGTCGTCGAAGCCGAGAAGCTGTTGCAGTTAGCAGCAGACTTAATGACAGTGCGGCTAGCTAAGGTTTCTGAGTTGCCATCGAGGCCCGTTGTACGAGCGCCGCATCCGCTGAGCATTAATGCTCCGATCAGAAGTGACAACATTGCGAAAGAGTTTGTTTGTTTTGACTGGTTCATCTTTTCCCCCTGAAACAGCGCCTTCATGCGCTTGTACACGCTTGTACACCTCATATGAGCAAAGGGAATGCCAAGCTCCCTTCGTGGGATCGCGCATTTAGACTTGTCAGCTCGTCTCATTGTGAGACATCGTGAGAGCTCAATTGTGAGAGCGCCACTTTTTGGCGACACCTGTTTAAACATGCACAAGGCTGGTCACGTGAAACGTATCCTAGTTTTCCCTCTCATCCTGCTCGGTTGCTCGCACGGGGCTAATAAAGGCATCAATAGCACCTCTGGCGCGCTTGTAGGATTGAAGGCTATTGATATTAAAGAACCGGTTGAGCTGGTGCTTAAAGCAGAGCCACCGAGAAAAGAACTCGTTCAATATCGGAGCGTCACCCATTCTGAGACGAGAGAGAGTGGACAAGTCACTCATCAGCAAGAATCTAAGACGGACTTCACGATCGAAAACCTATTCACAACTATTCCGTTAAAAAAAGCGATCCGTCAGGCGATGACAACGGTTCGAAAGGATGGACAACTTCCGCTTAGCACTCTTGCGCTACCGGAAAAAGATGAAGTCATTGAAATGCATTTGGCGCCAAACGGCGATGTTCTCCGAGCGGGTACCTATCCACCGCAAAGTCTCTATTTTGTTCCACAAGTTTCACTGCCTTCAACGGCGGTTACGATCGGTGACACTTGGTCATTGTCGTCGGCTTGGTACGACATGGGAGAGGGCACGCCATTTATTTTAGAGATGGTCAGCATTCTGAAAGGATTCGTTGCATGCGGCGATGACCAATGCGCTGACATTGAAATGTCAGGCGATGTTCGCGTTGCTGGGCCAGCCATACCGACGGTACGTTTCACAAGCCACTGGATGGGACGTGCGCTTTTTGCCCGGAACACAGGAACACTTGTTTACATGCGAATCGATGCGCTTGACGATTTGAAAACAGAAAATGCATCGCGCTTAATTGAAAGCTGTCTTGAAACGGTTTTAACTGATCCGGCAAATCTCAATCCAGAATCAAAAGCTCCGACCTGCGCGCGAGAAGGTGTTCCTTCCGCAGTTCGAATGCAGCCTTAACTTCTTTACGTTTCAATTCTAGGGCGTCGCACATACAAAACGGCGCCGACTAAACCCCACGCAATTTGTGATAGCTGGAATGCCGTGACGGTTGCGGGACCGACTGCCGATGTTTTTCCGAGCGCGACATTAAACAAATAGAAGAACGCAACCTGCCCAACGCCGACTCCCGCAGGCGATATCGGAATGCTTGTTAGAACGAGGCCAACGGGAACTATAAAAAGATAATCCGCGATTGATAGCTCAGTAACTCCAAGCCAAGTTGCCATGGCAACGAAGATTAAAATTTGAAAAGTCTGCGAGACAAAACTTAGTCCCGCAGCCTTCACCATTGCCAAAGGGTAGTTACGATAATTTTGCACATGCAGATAAGCACGCTCCAGCTTTCGTCCAAATTTTGAGAAGCCAAATACCCATTTCGTTAATGCGAAATCTCGAACACGTCGTGAAAGCATCGCTAAAAAGAAAATGTTGAAAACAAATGTCAATAAAAAGACCGTCCAAGCAATTGTCTCGAGCGCTTGGTTTCCCACAATCTCGGACCACTTAAAAATAATGGCGAGTGTAGCGGTGGCAGCGAGAATAAATATTCCGAGTAGCCGGTCGATAACAATGCTGACGATCGTTGTGGTGCGGGCGTCGGGATAGTCTTTAACGAGGTAATAACCTTTTACAACGTCGCCGCCCATTCCGCCGGGCATAGCGAGATTAAAAAACACGGCGATTAGGGAGAGCGGCAGCACCTCCTCCAGCGGGAGATGTAGTCCGCGAATGCTGAGAAGCAGTCTCCACCGAATCGCATTGATGTAAATGAGCAAAAAACAACAAAGCAATAGGATGGCAACACGCAGTGGGCTCAGAACACTAGCAACTTGGCGTAGATCTAACGCGCCCTCGTGAACCAGCCATGCAATGAGTGCAGCGGCTAAAAGCATTTTCAATATGAGAGTGAAGTGGCTCTTAAGATTCAAAATCTCAAGTGTCCTTGAGCTCGGCCCACGTCACGCCATCACCGCCGGTTTCAGGCGGGGCGGCTTTCCATTTTTTGACGTAAACACTTCGGGACAGGTGAGCACGGATTGCTTTCTTTAGCGCTTCAGTCCCATGGCCATGAATAATTTTAACTCGGTCCTCGCTCGCAAGTGCCGCAGCATCGAGTTCAATTTCGATTTGTGCAATGGCTTCTTCAGAACGCTGGCCTCGAACATCGATTGTGCGATCATGATCTGCGAGTGTGACCTGTACGTTCCCAGATCTCCGAATTAAATTCTGCGTTGGATTAGAAACGTTATGAGGCGGTCGCAATTCCTTCCAGTGAATTGTCAGACGCATTGAATTCGATAAAACTGGAATCTCGCCTTTGGCGTTTGCTTTTCCTTGGATGACACCTTCTTGCGAAATCGAAGGAATAAATACCATTGAGCCCGGCGGATAAACTTTTTCAAAATCATCTGCCGTATCGAGTTTTCTTTTGGATGAGGGAACGACTGTCGAAGCCTTTACGACTTCGGGTAGGTCTCGCTTAATTTCGTGGAGTCGCTCATGTTTACGGAAAACATTATCGACCGCAGCTTTTTCCATCATGTCTTCAATTTTCTTTTCCGCTTTTTTCACGGTGCGCTCAAGCCACGCGTCTTTTTCCTGGCGAAAATTCTGAATCAAATCCATGTAGCGTTTTTTATTTTCACGCGCATCTTTGGTTTCTTTGACGAGTTGCTGGCGAAGCTCCTGCAATTTATCTTTCATCTGTTCAATTTCTTTTAGATGCTGATATTGCGCTTTTGTTTCGGGAGTTAAAAAATCCAGCGCCCGCTGCAAAATTCCTTCGGCAACGCCTACGCGACGAGCTGTTTGCAATGCCAATGACTGTCCCGGCACGCCCATGAAGAAATGATAAGTTGGCTGGCCAGAATCGGTATTGTATTCAAGGCTGCCGTTGATGACTCCAGATTTATTTTCCCAACCGACTTTAAGCGGACCTAAGTGGCTGGTGATGACGCCAAAGACTTTGTTGCTCGCATAATTTTCAATAAAACTTCGAGCGAGCGCAGATCCTTCTTCCGGATCCGTTGAACCACAGATTTCGTCGATCAAAACCATCTCGTGAGCGCCGCGCGCTTTTGCCGCTTCGTCGAGGACCTTAATGTGTGCTGCGAAAGTCGAAAGTTTCGCATCAACACTTTGAGCGTCACCAACACCGACATGCAGTCGATTAAAAAACGGAAGTTTGGAGCCTTCATCTGCACAAATCGGGAGGCCACATCGCGCCATTTGCGAAGCAAGTCCCACGGACTTCAATAAAACCGTTTTTCCACCAGCATTCGGACCTGAAAGTAAAAGAATTCTGCGATCAGGGGTTAAGCGCACAGTGTTTGGAATGACATTTTCATTTTTTAAAACAAGAAGTGGATGTCGGACATCAACAAGATCAACTGTATCTTCAGTAAAAATCGGCGGATAAGCGTCGAGTACTTCAGAAAGCTTTCCTTGAGCTAACCGAATGTCTGCTTCGAGCATGACATGATAGCTCGAATCGAACTTAAGGCATTGTCTCGCAAGGTAGCTTGAAAGCTCCGTTAGCAACCGTTCAATTTCTTCTTCAATTTCTGCGTCGATTTGTTTCAGTCGGTTGTTGAGCGGCACAACTTCATCGGGCTCAATAAAGACAGTTTGCTTTGATTGGCTTTGACCATGAACGATACCAGGAAGCGAGCGTTGCATGCCGCCTTTGACCGGAAGGACCCAGCGACCTTCGCGAGTCGTGACGTACTTATCTTGAAGTACAGGTTCCATGTCATAAGATTTCACCAGGCGATCAAGCGTTGTTTGCAACGTACGAG
>JANOUF010000334.1:0-28886 GCA_031416685.1 Bdellovibrionales bacterium | reverse complement strand
CAGCTTGTCCTTCGAGATACCAGCGTGGCAGCAACATGTTCGGACGAACAATGTTACCGAACAACCAACGAAGTGGCCTTGCAAGACCGGTTGCAGGTTCAAATTGCAAAATGTGCGCGTACTCATGAGTCATTAACTCACTTTCCCAGTTCCCGTAATCATCGATGGATTCATGCGGCGTCGGTAAAACCGGAAAAGCAACAATCAGGGGATACGGAAGCCCAGTTGCAAAGCCATTTGCGAGATCGGTCGTATCATTGATGACGACGACTGTTTTCTTCGGATAAAAGCTAAAGAAGGGTTTGCTTGCGACATATGCCTTTTCTGAAGCATATGCATAGCGTAGCGCGAGCGGGTAATGCTTTGAGTCAAATACGATTTGGAAGTGCGCTGTCTCGAGAATCTCCCAATCTGCCCCAGGATCGACGGCAGTCGCATTAGAAGTTGAGCAAAACACTATGATTGCGAGACTCAGCAAACCAATTGCTAACTTCACAGATAGACTCCAAGTTGCAGAGGAAGAATGATTAGTACGCCAAGTAAAATTGATGCACAAGCAGACCCGAAAGGTTTGACAATACGAATCGCCTTTTTAGAATAGGTGAGTTTCAACAAAGAGGACGGCTTAAATGCGTCCGGGCATTTTCATACTAGGGGAAAACACATGTATCGCAGAATTATACTCGCAGCTTTTGGTGTCATGTTGGTCGCGTCGTGTGCATCCAAACAAAAGAAAGCATCGGATGCAGATGCAACATCGGGTGGCGCGGGCGGAGACGCTCCAATTATCGCAGAAAAAGAAATGAGTTTCGATCCGCAAGGATCTGATAGCGGAAAAATCAGCGGACTGGGCACAGTTTATTTTGAATACGACCAAGCTCGTTTGACCGACACAGCTCGCAAGCAGCTTTCGGCAAATGCGGAATGGATCAAAGGCAACCCTGGCTCAACGATTCAAGTTGAAGGTCACACGGATAAACGTGGATCGATCGAATACAACCTTTCACTCGGCGAGCGTCGTGCACGTTCAGTAAAAGCTTACCTCGCTACTCTTGGGGTCGAAGGCAATCGCTTAACGATCATCAGCTTCGGCGAAGAAAAACCGCTCGATTCGTCCGATGCTGAAGGCGCTTTTGCTAAAAACCGTCGCGCGAACTTCGTGCCGATCTCTCAATAATCGTGATTAAACGTTCTGTACTTTTTGTATTGATGGCGCAGCTACTCGTTAGCTGCGTTACGGTTAACGTTCCCGTTGCCGAATACAACTTGAGCAGGGCCGCGCTCGATGCCGCCCGGGACGCAGAATCTCCCCGGTACGCTTCCGGTTTATGGTATAAAGCAGAAGAAGCATTCAAGCAGGGCGAACGCCTTTTTAACGACCGACGCTATCCAGATGCAGAGAAGCTTTTCGCTGAGGCAAAAACTCAAGCCGAAAAAGCTGAAAATGCAGCACGGATCGCGCGCTTTCAGTCAGGAGATACAGCACCATGAAGCGCTTAGTACTTGCGATATTTGGTTGCATCTTTTTCAGCGGTTGTTTGCAAACGCGTGAATCGGTGAAAGATTCCGAAGAAAAACAAGTCATGCAGAAGCAGGTGAAGAACCTTCAGCAAATGACTGCGGATGTAAGCGCGCGCTTCCAAGATTTAGAAGAAGATGATCGCAAGATCATCGGCCGAATGGAGTCGCTTGAACACAAAACGAATCAGCTGACACAAAAAGCGGATAGCGGCGAGACAGTTTCCGCGGCACAGGTTAAACAACTCTCAGATAAATTAGGCGCCTACCAAGATGCGCTGACCAAACTTGATCAAGAAGTTTTCCAGCTAAAGGCGACAGTTGCGCAGTTGCAAGCCAGCGGCGGAGCTGCAAAGCCGGGTGGCGGGGATAAGAAAGATACATTTGCCGAAGCAGAGGCGCTATTTAAAGCGGGCAGCTTCCGCGATGCGATTTTGGAATACGAGAAGTATCGCACGTCGACGCCGAAAGGGAAAAACGTAGCCGAGAGTACTTATAAAATCGGCGTCTGCTTTCAAGAACTCGGGCTTCCAGACGATGCGCGAGCTTTCTACGAAGAAGTGGTCTCGCGGTTTCCAAAAACTAAAGAAGCAGGCAGATCGAACACTCGGTTAAAAAGCCTTCAGAAAAAATAGTTGATATGGCCGACAAGCGCTTTCGTCGCGTACTTGCGATCGAAACAAGTTGCGATGATACGAGCGTTGCCATTGTCGGCGATGACGGATGGGTTTTCGGTTTAGCAAGCGCCGCCCAAGATAAAGCGCATCAACCGTTCGGCGGTATCGTTCCCGAAATCGCTTCTCGTAATCACACCCACATTTTATTGCCACTAATAGATCGTGTGCTGAGCGAATCGCGCACGACGTGGAATGAAGTTGATGGAATTGCTGTTACCCACGCGCCAGGTTTGATTGGCTCGTTGCTTGTTGGGGTCGTGACAGCGAAAACGCTTTCGTTGGTGAAAGGGAAGCCGTTTATCGGCGTTAATCACCTCGAAGGACATTTGCTTGCACCGTTTTTGCGAGACACACAGTATGCGCCTCCTTCAGATTTTAGATATCCGTATGTTGGACTTGCGATTAGTGGTGGCCACACATCTTTGTATCGAATCAATGGTCTTGGTGACTACGAAGTGCTCGGCCACACCGTCGACGATGCAGCCGGCGAGGCATTTGATAAATTTGCAAAAGCTGCTGGCCTTGGTTTTCCAGGCGGCGTGAAAGTCGACAAACTTTCGCAGGGTGCTGACCCTGATGCTTACAAACTTCCGCGTGCGATGATCCACGAAGAAAATTTGCTCTTTAGTTTTTCTGGTCTGAAAACTCATGCGCAAAACATTATGAGCGCAATGTCGCGAGAAGAGTTGGAAGAAAACCTTCCCGATCTTTGCGCCTCTTTCCAAGAAGCGATTGTCGATGCGTTACTCGATCGTTTGCAAAAAGCTGTCGCGCAAGAAGGTCTTAAGCGCGCAGTCCTTACCGGCGGCGTGAGCGCGAACTCTCGACTTCGAGAACGCACGCAAGAGTGGGCAGCGAAAGCTGGAGTGCAACTCGTCGTCCCGCCGATCCGCTATTGCACCGACAACGCCGCAATGATCGGCTACGCCGGCATCCAACGCCTCAACCGCGGCGAAACTTCAGCACAATCCCTTGGGCCCCTCCCCAAAGCCCCCCTCGGCACCCGCCGCGCCGGCGTCCGCCCCCCCGGACCCCACCGATGACGCACATGCAGTACCAAAAGGCGCCAGGCTCCAATCCGTTTCGCGTGTGCGCTACAGTTTGTAGCCAGGCACCTGATGGAGAATCAGGTGAGTAGTCGGCGTGAGCAGATTCTTGAAAAGCTAAAACAGATGGGTGTCGAGCCCAAGCGTTCACTCGGACAAAACTTTCTCGTCGCAGATCAAACAATCGAAAAAATTCTTTTCGCAGCCAAGCAGTACGTTAAAG
Source organism: Bdellovibrionales bacterium (assembly GCA_031416685.1). Lineage (GTDB taxonomy): Bacteria > Bdellovibrionota > Bdellovibrionia > Bdellovibrionales > JAMPXM01 > JANOUF01. Next base: position 25,422 of record JANOUF010000334.1, on the reverse strand, counting down.
ACTCAATCATTGAGGTGGGCCCCGGTCTCGGCGCGCTCACCGATGGACTTCTCGAGTTCGGAAAAAAAACCGTGCTCATCGAACTCGATCGCGACTTTTCAAAGTATTGGCGCGACCGCGGCGTTGAAGTCATCGAAGACGATGCACTCCAAGTTGATTGGAAAAAACTGGCACTCGCTGATGGAACTTTGCTTGTAAGTAACCTTCCGTACCAAATTTCATCGAGCATCGTTGTTGATCGATCAGTCGAACCTGCTGGTGTGAGTACGATGATTCTCATGTTTCAAAAAGAAGTCGCACAACGGCTCGTCGCAAAAGCAAAGACGAAAGACTATGGACTTCTCACCGTGATCGCTCAAACCTTTTGGGAAGTGCGCTTCCTCGTCGAAGCCGCTCCAGGAGCCTTTTACCCTCAACCAAATGTCGCGAGCCGCGTGCTCACGTTCCGCAGGCAAGAGCCAAAAGACCTCCAAGATCCAAATCAATTCCTAAAATTCGTCAAGGCGGCGTTCGCTCAGCGACGAAAGCTTATGACAAAAAATTTGCAGAGCGGATATTTCAACGGAGATAAGTCAAAAGCTCCCGCAATCGAGAAGGGTCTACAAGAAATCGGCGCCGCTCCTATGGCGCGGGCTGAAGAGCTTGACCCGGCCCAGTTCCTTCGCCTTTACTCGCTCCTCGAGGAAGCAAAATGACCAAGGCAGCGACCGGCATAAAAATTATCGTCGATAATCGTAAGGCGCGATTCGATTTCATTATCGAAGACACTTACGAAGCTGGTCTTGAATTAATGGGCAGCGAAGTAAAATCAATTCGCGCAGGCCAAGTGAATCTCAAAGATTCGTACATCGCATTCGTAAACGGCCAAGCATTCCTGCAAAAAGCTCACATCAGCATTTACACACCATCAAGTTACAACAATCACGCGCCCGAACGTTTGCGGAAACTTCTCATGCACCGAGAAGAACTCGATAAGATTGAACGCAAGATTACACAACAGGGTTATACCTGCGTGCCAACGAAGCTCTACTTCAAAAACGGACGCATCAAGCTAGAAGTTGGAATAGCAAAAGGGAAACTCAAAGGCGATAAGCGCGATTCAATCAAAAATCGCGAGCACGACCGCGAAATGGCTCGTGCTCGTTCGCGCAAATAGCACTAAAGGCTAGTCTACAGTTGCTGCCACTCGTTCGGCTCATTTACAATTTACAGATGAAAACATCTCGAGCATTTCTCATTGCGACCTGTCCTTTGCTATTTGCACTCGCTAGCAGCTGTAGCGCATTCGACAAGCGGAATTCCGAGAAAGAAAAACAAGAAGCAGCAGCGAAGGCAGCAGCGGCTCCGTCTACCCAAATTCCCGACGAAGTTTCTCTCAAAGAAGATCGCGCGCAGCTCGACGAACTACGAAAAGATATTCCCGAAGATGTTCGCCGCGATAACGATGAAGTCGCTTTTATTTTAAAAAACATGGCGACGATGGAAGAAGAGGCTTCCAAAGTTCGCGATCGATTCAATACAGCAGTTCGCAAGCGCCGCGATAAAATGGATAAGCAACTTCGCAAAGAGCGCGAAGACTTTTCAAAAACGGAACGCTCAACGCGGGAAGATTTTCTTAAAAAACTTCAAAGCGAGCGCGAAGACTTCAACTCTTCAAAGCGCGACTCCAAAGAACGAAAAAAATTCTTCGATAAGCAAGATGGCGTTCGTAAAGAATTCTTTGCTGATCAAAGTGAAAAACGAAAAGACTTCGAAGGTAATGTTACTGAACGTAGAAAAGCATTCGAAGATTACGTGCGTGAGCAGTCCAACAAATTCAACCAAGAACACCGCGCGTACTCGCAAGCATATGTAGAGCGTAGACAAGCTCTCGAGTTAAAGAAGAGAGCCGAAGAAAAAGGTAAGCGCCTTGAAAAGCAGAAGGCGATAGACGCGTCCGAAGCATCGTCGGAAACCGCACCTGTAAAGCCACAGCAAGGCGGCTTGAGTGCTGAAGATAGAGCGCTGATCGAAGAGATGAGTAAGCCTCGTACCGAGAAAATTAAGGCGCTGAAAGCGCCTGGCGATGATAATTAATACGACAACTAATCAGGTAAATTTAATTTAACGACTATAGGGAAATGGTCGGAATGGCCGGCGTCTTCAGGGCGCGTGGCCATGTAGTTGTAGCGACGCGGGACGCGACGGCCGTTTACAACTTCCGTCAGGAATTCAGCGCCTACGACACGCATAGTTTCAGGAACTACGTCGAAGCTTGCGCCGTCAGCCAAGTTTTTTGAAACCAAGATCTTATCAAAACGGCGCCAGCCATCTTGCGGGAAGAAATACGAGCCAGGCGGCATTTTACGTTTCATCGGGTTTGAAGATTGATCCGAAAGCTCATGCACATCTACTAAATGATTTGCCCATTTCGGATTGAGGATAAGGTCGCCCATTGAATCCGGCTTCTCTTCTGGAACTACGTTGAAGTCACCCATCGCGATGGCGTGAAACTTGTCGCCGAACTTCTTCGTGTCGAAATCGATTTGCTCGGCCAAAACCTGCGCTACTGCAAAGCGAGCTTTGGGCGGGCTCATTTGCGCTGGCCAATGATTTGCGTAAACCACGAGGCTAGCTGCTGCACGCGAACTGCGAGCCGCGCGAACGTCAAACAACACTTTCAAGATGGGACGAGTGTGAGAGCCCGGAATTGGAATCTGTGCGCTATCAATAAAACGAAGCTTCGCGCTTTTCCACATGATCACAACGTCGATACCGCGGCGATCAGGACCGTCAGAAGCCTTAACACCGTCGTAGCCTAGGTACTGGCTGAGCATCTTTGCGACGTTGAGATTTTCCATTTCAACAAGAACGAGTGCATCGGGCGCAGGGCCTTGTGCCGTAAGCGCTTTGCGGATCTGAAAGAACTTCATCTGAAGCTTGGTCGGCGTCCAATCAGTCTCGTAGCAAACTTTTTTGTAGTGATCGCTAGTTTCGTTCTCGCAACCTGTTTTGCCAGGGTGGTTGATTGGTAAGAAGGTCGCATCGTCTTTGTTGCGGTCGTCTTCAGTATCAAACAAATTTTCGACGTTGTAGCTAGCTACTTTGAGCTCTGAATTGTCGACGGGGAGTTCGTAGCCAGACGCGAACCCGTAACGGCTTTGCGCTTGCGCACTTAAGCTGAGGCTTAAGATGAACGAAGCTAGAATTAGTTTTCTTAGGCTTCTGCAATTCGCCTTCACATTACCCCCCGGTTTGTGAATATTGAATTTCGTGAGACGCATAATAAAACTTAGATATACACCGTCTGTCCAGACGATCGTCTAAGTTGCCGAAAGTCTAACCAGAACCTGTAAGAGGGGGCTATACAATTGTTTACAAAATGAGTTCTAGCCGCGTCTAAATTCGCGTCGCGGCACACCTTTTTTGGAACCGTGCTTCTTTTTGTGGGTGCGGAGATGGGCGGGGTCTCGCTTCTCAGATCTGCTGTCTTTTTGAGCAATTGGCTCTTTTTGGAAGATCTTTGCGAGGCCTGCTGGAGTCAAAAATACGTAGTCGCCGCGGCGCAGCGTACCGAGCCTTAGTCGACCGATCGCGACGCGCTGCAGCTTAATCACATCGTATCCAATTTTTGCAAACATTTGCCGAACTTGGCGGTTTTTACCCTCTCCGATGACGATTTTAATCCAATCGTACTTATCGGCTCCGCGCTTAATCCGCTCAACGTGAAGGGCTTGAACGCGCCCTCCTATAATAGAGACACCGGTTCTCAGTCGCAGGAGTTGGTCATCCGAGGGGTGGCCGCTAACCTTCGCTAGATATGTTTTAGGCACCTCTTCTTTTGGGTGCATGACGGATTGAGAAAAGTCGCCGTCATTCGTCAAAAGAATCAAGCCTTCGGTATCCCAATCCAAGCGACCCACAGGAAATACGCGAACTGGAAGCTTCTCGAAAAATTCTGCGATGGTTGGGCGACCTTCCGGGTCTTCCATGGTCGTTACGATATTTTTGGGTTTGTGGAACATGATGTAGACCTTCAAGCTCTGCTGCCTGATCGGTTTTCCGTTTACAACAACACGATCATCTTTTGGATCCACACGAAGGCCAAGTTCGAAAACTTTTTTGCCATTAACGGAGACGTGGCCTTCGGCGATGAGTTCGTCGGCTTTTCTACGGCTAGCGACGCCAGCTTCGGCGATGAATTTGTTGAGTCTTATAAGTCCAGTGGACGGATCTTTTCCCATTTCGGATCACCTGTCTGCTCTGCTTTCAGCGCGAGCGTCTTCTCGAGATTGTTAATCAGGAGCTGCACAAGTTTGTCATCCGGGAAAATTTGCTCGAGTGCGAGTTGCCCACGCTCATAAGCGTGACGGGCAAACTTCTCAGCATCCGTGTGACCTTGGCTCAGGAGTTCCGTTGCTCGTTCCAGCAGTTGAGTCAGTTCGATGTACATCGGGTCGGTTTGGCGATCGATGAAGAACTGCTCAAGCCGCTTCAAAGCGTAGAACACCATAGGGTACTTGTGCAGACTGCCGCCATCCATAACAGCATAGCGCTGGAATGTATAGCCTCGGATCAAGCTGCCAAAGCATCCGTCTTCACCAATGTAAAAACGAGCAAAGGTGTGCGCTCCAACATCGACTTGTTGGATCACATTCGGGCTTAAATTTAGGTCGGCCGTATAGTGAAGAGTGTTGTCGGAAGCCAAAGGAGAAATTTCGCCTTTTACGATCTTCGCGACCGGCGCAAAAGACATCACGCGAAGCTGCCCCTTGCCCTGATTAAGGACGATCGCGAGTGCGCTAACGTTCTTATCTGAAAGCACTCTCTGACGTTCGTTCGAGGTGAGCTGCTTTTCCAAGTATTGGCTAGTGAGTCCGAGTAAGTTTGCTTGGTTTTTAATCGCGACGGTCTCAACTTCGCCGACCTGCCATGACTTCTGTAGTTCGGCTAAGACGGATTCGGTCGCGGTCGGAGTCGCTTTGGCGTAGCTCAGCAAGCAATATTGAGTTTGTTCAAAGAGCTGTGAGCGATTTTCTTGCCAATGCGTAAAACCAAGCGCGCGGGAGTAGAAGGAGTTGATCAGTTGAGCCGTAATAGGCTGACTTGTTTCGCACAGGTTCTTGAGGAAATTGTAAAAGCTCAACCGTGCTGCATCGCCTGCTGGCTCGAGACTCAAGATATGTTGCGCTAAATTCGTGACATCGATCATGTTCTTTGACGATAGGAAGAATTGATTTTGCCGTCCAGCAAAAATATCCTTAGAGTGTACGTATTCTCTGTAACTGGAAGGGGAACTTCATGCATCGCGAGCTCAACTCAGAGCTATTTGGCGTAAAATCGCTCCACGACGACGCGCCTCTTGGTCTCAACACCCCAAAAACGCAGGAACCCTTTGGCCTTCAGACGGCTGCGGGTAACCGGATTCCAGCGCCAGTTGCGCTTGAGATGAAATCTCTCGAATCGCAGATTCATCAGTTACGAATGCAAGTTCAGGCGACTGAAAAGAAAAATGAACACCTGATGAGCCAAATGCAGGAACTCGTTCGCGCTGCTAATAGCCGCTTTGATCGTGCGGGCCAGGCCATCACTCGCCTTGAAACTTCTGCGAACATGCAAATCCAAGAACTCAATGCAAAATACACTGGCATTACTTCGAAAGTGAATGAACGCAAGGTTCAAGAAGTTAAGGTTCAAGAGATGATCGATCGCCATAACTGCATCGTGAGCACTTTCGAGAATCGACTCACGCACATGCAACGCGTGATCACCGAGCAAGAGATGCAGATGCACAACTATGCCGCTGCACTCGAAGAGGCTCGTCATGAGCTTGCACGGTTAAAGCAGATGCCACGTACACCTGAACGCAATGTCTAACACTGTGAAAAATATTTCGCTCGCGTTCTTGTTACTTCTTCTTTCAAGTTGCGTTATGCGCGGCCCAAAAACAGACCCTAAATCTCCACTAAATTATTTGAGCGGAGAGAATTACCAAGCAACCGATTCAATCATGGGCGTAACCGTTGTTGACCGGAAAGCTCGGTCGACTGAGATTAGCGGCAGCGTGGTTGGCAAGGTCAAAGATATTTCGGATGGGGCTATCGGCGTTCCTTTGCGAAATATTCAAGTCGCGCTTTTGACGACAAAGGGTCAAAAGATCGCTGAGACCATCACTACGGAATACGGTGATTTTAAATTTTCTGTTCCTCTGCAAAATGGCACCTATCAGTTAGCGGTCGACACGCAGAAGTACGTCGGATCAAGATCGATTGAAGTCACCTCCTATGAACTTCACAATCTAGCACTTGAAGTTGCCTCAAAAATTCCTCAAGTAAAAACTGAAAAATAAAAAGCCCGCGAGAATTTCTCCTCGCGGGTTGGGTACTCTTGAATCGGGTGGCTTTCTTTGGGAAGAAAAATGTTTACCGATTCAAAAACTTAGAAAGAATATTCGTATGCGCATGCGAGTTCGATTGGCTTAAGAAGCTCGCTGTTGCGCGGGTCAACACCAGACAACTCTGCTTTGAAAGTTGCTTTTTCAGATCCATAGGGACCCTTCACGAACTTTACGCCGGGCTTTGATACGAGCTCTAGCGAGTTAAAACCAGCGCTAGATTCAGAGATCAGGACTGCAACCACGTGAGGGCGGAGGAGTTGATTGATCGGTGCAACGGTCGTCACTGATTTTAATTTTGCATCAACGTACTCAAGTAGAGACGCATCGTTGATCCAGTTTTTAACTATGTCTTTTCCGTTTGCTCCCTTGAGCGTGAGTTTCATTTCAGTTCCGCCGCCGTCTTCAATGCGAATTTCTATTCTAGTTTTGCCTGACTTTGATTTGCAGTTTGTGGTTTGAACGCCCATTCCTGCGAATGCTGTTTGAGTGACGATCATCACTACTACTGTTGCGATTAATGCTTTCATTTTTTTCTCCGTATTTATTTTCGTGTTTCGAAAGTTATTGTTTGCTACGGAGAGGAGAATAACCGGAAGCGTTATATATCAAAAGCAGATTAAAGAGACTGGATATATTCCCTCTGAGAATACATACAAAGATCCGTGTTATTTCAGATAGTTATATCGCCTCAGTCCCCGGGAAAATGCCCGTGTTTCACATTGAGATAGGCAAGCTTTTCGCATCACCCAAGTCCATGGGTTTAGGTGAAACTGGCAGCAAAGCTAAGCGGGTTCTGCGGAATTCGATGTCTATACTAGTGACGAGTGCCTATGCAATTACGTCATTGGTATTCGTAGCTTCTGCGTTTGCGACGCCACCTGCAGTATTGATCGTGAAAGATGGAAAGCTCACCAAGTCTCCCGGCGGAACGGTCTTAGAGGAGAATCTAAAAAAACTTCGCGAGCAAAAAGGGATCGAGATTAACTCCGACATGATCGCTGGGTTCGTTCTTGATCTTGATGCCAAGGATGAGGACTACGAAGGGTTCAAGCTTGTTGCTGAATACGATAGTCCGTTCTTCGCAAAGCACTTTCATAATCCAGATCCAAAATCGAAAGAGACGACTGCACTCATGAAAGAGCGCTGGAGATTTGCAACGACCGGCGAGGAAGGCCCTAGTGGTACTGAACGGTCACGCTTTACAATGGCAGTAGCAGAAATTGATCACGCGTATTTTCCGGTAAGTAAGTTTGATGACCAAGCGTATTGCAACACGAAGACGGGTGAGGCGAACGCAGAAGCCTATGAGGCGCTTCTTCATGAGTCGTTGCATATTTGGCATAATCGTAATCGCGACAAGGTTGCGAAGCTTCTCAAAACTCCTGACAGCTATTTTGACCGAGTTCAAAAATCAAAACGTGTTTGCAAAAATTATTTGAAGGTGTGGGATGGTGAAACCGTAAAGTGCGGTTTGCCTTCGCAGGATTTAGCTATGAACGCAGTGATGAATGCGGGTCGATGGCCACAGCGTTGGGGCAAATCGACAAATCGATCGCAATGTCGACAAGAAACAAAGCCTTGCGCAGCTTCGGAACCAAAACAAAATTTTTCCGGGAAAATGTACTGCTTGGAGTCGAACGGTTCGGGCGACCTAAATGCGATTCGCAACGAAGATGAATATTTCGCAATCATGATGCAGCTTTATGTTTTTGATCGATCTGAATTCGAGCGCGTGGCTACGCTTGAAGAGAAAAAATTTGCGAAGTGGTTATTTACGTTGGGACTTACTTCAGAGCGGCCTCAAGGCGAGGCAAAAACACATCAGCCTTCTCGAACCCAGTGACGGTGAGATCAGAGCGTAACGCCCCAGTGCGATCATAGAAGATCAAGGTTGGAAGACCGACGATATTGTATTGAGTTTTAAGTTTCTCAAGCTCTGCGGAGCCATTGGTCGCATCGAAGCGAATTAAAGTAAATTTCTCGCGTAAGATTTTTTCAACTGCTGGTTCTGCGAATGTAAACACTTCGAGCTCTTTGCATGCGACACACCAGTCCGCATAGAAGTCGATCATCACCGGTTTGCCTGCGGCTTTTGCTTCCTGAATAAGTTGCTCAGAAAATTTTTGGAATGGGAGTAAAGTTTCGCTTTTACTTGCAAACAAATAGTCGTTTGAGAAAATTCCCATTTTCAGCGCTACGCCGCTTGCGCCAAATACAAAGCCAAGCACCAGCACAACTAACATCAACCCTTTTCTAATTTTGTGAACCGCCGATAGATGTCGAACGGAATCGAATGCGCCATAGACGCTAGAGATTGAAACGAGTGCAATGCTGATAAGCACATAGAAAAGCCAGCGAGGATAAAGCGGGTAGATGTAGTAAAGCGCCATCGCAACCATCGTTGTCCCGAAGATGAACTTCACTGACTCCATCCACGGGCCGCTTTTAGGCAGACGACTTAGCATATGGCTAAAAGTTCCGACAAAAATCAAGAGCACGCCAATGCCGAGAGCGAATGTAAAAAGTAAGCCGAAGCCGAGTGCTTTGTTTCCGGTTTGCGCAATCCACGTGAGGATCGTAACTAACACCGGGCCAATGCATGGGCTGGCGACGACGCCCGAGACAAGTCCGCTTACGTAAGCCCCTTTGAAGCCACTTCCAGTTTGAGCATTTCCTAATCGCGCACGCACGAACGCGGGTGCTTGAACTTCATAAAGGCCATACATGCTAAGGCCCATGAGTACGAACAAGATCGCAATTCCAGTGACGATATAAATGTTGGAAAGTGCTGCGCCAAAGAGTTCGCCTGTGCTTGCTGCTCCTACTCCTAAAAGAGAATACGTCGTCGCGATGCCAAGAACGTAGAGCACGCTTAAACCAAAACTTTTTAAGCGTGATTGCTCACGACGAGCTCCGATAACCGCAAGAGTGATTGGGATGAGCGGGTAGATGCATGGCGTGAGACTCGTGAGTAATCCAGCAACAAAGACGAAGATAAACATCGCGACGAGCCCGCGCTTTTGGACTTTTGTAAATTCATTTTCGCGAACTATGGGCTGCGGTGTTTCTTCGAACGGTGTTGCGCTCGTTTGCTGTTGGGCTGCTGGCCCTGCGACTTGTCCGACAACATGGGCGTTGGTAATTTGCATACGCGCTTTTACCGGAATCGTCTTTGGAAAATTGCAGTGATCTTTCGTGCACGCTTGATAGGTAAAATTGATTACGAACTCTTGATCACCGTTAATGACGTCCTCAGGCACTTCGACCGTCGCCCGAATAGTTCCCTTACCTTCAACAGCTTCACGCACTCGCTTAGAAAATGGATCGTCGAATTTATGAGTAGGGGAAACGCGAAGCTTGTCGATTTTTAAGTTAGCCGGTGTGCCCGCGCGCAACTTAAACATGTCTGTGTATGCTTTGTACTGATTTACGATTTCAATTTTTATTTGCAATTCAGTTGTGGCACCCGGGCCCGCGACTAACGGAATGAACTGAGCTGAAGTAATGACAAGTGGATCGTCATTAACGGGGGAATCAGCAACCGGCGATTCAGCAAAGACACGCAATGCTGTGAGGAGCACAATTAAAAATAGTGCGTAGATCGATCTGCGAGGCATAGCTTATCGTACTGATGCGAGGCTTAGATTGTCACGCGAAAGTGATTTCGCAATGACTGCAACATCTAACGCAAGTCGAGCGAATTCGGCTCGCGCTTTCTTGCGAAGATGCGGAAGCGGCTGAAGGAAAAAACCCAGGTTACCAAAATGGTCGAGTTCGTATCTCCCAAGACATTCACCCCAGGCTTGGCTTTCTGAGCTCACAAAGCCATCGGATTTTCCGCTCTCAGTTCCACGGTGAAGTGCACCGTGAGCAATGAGCAGAGGCCAAGAAAGTTGGCTACGCTTGGCTTCGCAAAGGGCGTAGCCGCTCCAAAAATTATCACGGAGTGGAAATTTGGCGTTGAACTCATCCATCGATTTTTTCAAATAGCGCTCAAATACTTTCGAACGTTTGCTCGCGTCGTATCCAATTTTACTTAGGGCACGACTCATACGGGAGTTTGACGTCGCAAACTCAAGCCCGAGTTCCGCCGCAGTAGTTCCTTGGTGTGGAGTGCCTACTGTCAGAACGCCGTTGATTTTTACGAGTGTCTCATTATGAGACGCTAATGCGCGAGCGACGAGTCCTCCTGAGGATTGGCCGAGCAGGAATAGATCACCTTTTTCGAGCCATCCGTTTGCTTTCAAGCGCGCAAGCGCGAGTTCTGCTTGCTCATGGACTGGATGATATCCAAGATTCTCCGGTGAAAAAACTTCGATTCCGTTCGCACGAAGTGCGTTTTCCCAAGGGGAATTCATTGAACCATAGCGAAGAGGACCGACGTGGAGGTCGTCATCACCGTAGGTATTTAAGCCGTGGAAGAATACGATTCTCGCCATAAGGACCTTAAAATCCTCCCTTTTTCCTAGGGAATCAAGCTCATGGCACAGTCATTGGCACGACGCTTGATCTATCTAAATGTGAACGATTGAAGACAATGGCCCTCCTCAATGGAATGGGGGGCAACTGAAAAGGAGTTTGACATGCGACAACTTATTTACGCCACAACGTGTTTAATTGCGTTTATGGCATCGGTTTTTGTACCTAGCTTTGCGAGTGCAAATCTGATCCCACCGGGAACAGATGTGAAGATCATTCGGATGCAGGGAAAAACTGACGACAACTCACCATGCTCGGTTCGTGCAGAAGTTGTAAACGGCGCTGTTGAGAGCTTAGTGATTCGCTCTGGTCTTCGCGTTGTTTGTAGCGGCAACCATCAAGCAGTGAACTGCTTCGATGTAAAAACCAGCAAACCAGTCGTTCTGACGTCAAAAGAGATGAAGAACATGATCTACAGAGAAGACGGCAGACGTGCGGTTATTCGTGGCTCCACAAGTGCTGACTCTGAAGCTGCAAAACGCATCCTTCGCGTCGACTTCAATAATGGCGTGAAAAACGGTTTCTACTTCTCAGTCGCTGCTGCTGGTACCTCGAAATTCGACCAGGAAACTCGTATCTGGTGTCGTAAGTAGTACGAAGGTCCTGCATCCATTGCAGGACTGCAGTCGAGTTTTGCCCTAATTTCCGCCCAATTCCTCATATTCCCGACGGGTTACGTCGAAGAAGAGACTGAGGAGTGTGTATGGGTATTCTAGGAATGATAATTGTTTTCGCCGGGGTTCTCGGTGGTTACTTGCTTCACGGCGGTCAACTTCGAATTCTTATGCAGTTCACGGAATTTTTAGTTATCGGTGGCGCAGCTGTCGGTGCCTTCATCGTTGCTAACTCAATATCGACAATGAAGATGGCAATAAAGAATTCGTTCAAAGCATGGTTCGGAAAAGGTCCAACGAAGAGTGATTACCTCGATCTTCTTCAGATGCTCTTCCAACTCTTCCAAGTTTTCCGTAAAGACGGTCCGCAAGCAGTTGAACGTCATATTGAGGAACCTGAGAAATCAGAAATTTTCAAAGCGTATCCAAGCTTCATGAAGAATCATCATGCTGTTCATTTCCTTTGTGACACGATGAAGATCACTCTCTCAGCTGACTTAAGCCAATATGATGTCGATGATCTTCTTGATAACGATATTAAAGTTATGCACGAAGAAGAACACGCGGCGGCACATGCCGTAAACCAAATCGCTGAAGCGATGCCTGGTCTCGGGATCGTTGCTGCGGTCTTGGGTGTCGTCATCACCATGGGTAAACTTACAGAAGGTACGGAAGCAATCGGTGCGTCGATCGCCGCCGCCCTCGTTGGTACGTTCCTTGGGGTCTTGGGCTGTTACGGTTTCGTGGGTCCAACAGCGACTAAAATGCAAAACGATATCGCGAACGCGGGACGCTACCTTGCTTGTATCAAAGCGGCAATGGTTGCACTTCAGCGTGGTGCCCCTCCACTCGTATGTGTGGAATATGCACGTCGCTCGGTCTTCCCAAATGAACGTCCAACGTTCACTGAGATGGACACTGCGACTAAAACTAAGAAAGCTGCGTAATAGAGCGGGCTCGAATGCCCGCGGGCATTTTTAAGGATTTAAGAAATGGCAGAGAAGAAGCAAACCATCGTGATCAAGAAAATCACCGTCGTAAAAGCCGGTGCACACGGTGGTGCGTGGAAAGTTGCCTTTGCCGATTTCATGACAGCTCTTATGACGTTCTTTCTCGTCATGTGGCTTATCTCTTCAACTTCAGAGTCGACTCGTAAAAACGTAGCCGACTATTTCTCTTCTCCGAGTGTCATTGAATACAACTTCATGAACTACGGTGTTGAACTTACCTTAGAAAAACTCTTCCTGGATCTTATCAACGAGCCGCTTAAGACGCTCTCGACGATGATGGATCCAATCGATAAGACTCCAAACATGATGCAAATGGGGATGAAGAAAGTCGTGATGGCTTTCTTGGCGGAGCAGCTCGGCGATATTGCCGAGGATGTCGAAGTCACCTCAGATAGCGTTATCTTTGAAATTCCTGATACGTACTTGTTCGAGCGCGGTAAATCAACACCAGCTGGCCAATTTGTGGCGATCATGGAAAAACTTAAAGGTGTGGTGGGCGGTCTCGAAGATTCAGATCTCATTGTCACATCGATTGTTTACAACGATGCAGTGGACGGCGCGACTCAAGCAAAACAAATCGCTGAAGAACGTGTGGATCTCCTCGGTAAAAAGATCGAAGCCTCATTTGAAAATGACACTGTTGATTTAACGACTCGCTACGGTCATCGTAAAGACGACCGCGGACGTGAAGCAAACAAAGCAGTGAGTGGTTTCATTCGCATCGAAGTGAAACAGAAGAAGCACCAAGGTGACGGCAACAAGCCACGCCCATTGTCCGAAGAAGTTTTTGGTCAAACTAAAGAAGCTGATAAATCGGTTTACGAGAATTTCGTAAAGTCAGTTAGCCAAAAAAAGAACAATCAGAAGAAAAAATAAAATGCTAAATCAAGCTTGGCACGATTTGACCCTGGTCGCTTTCGATACAGAGACGACCGGCAAATACCCACTCACGGCCGAAATCTGCGAAGTTGCGGCCGTGAAATGGCGCGGTGGTGAAGTCGTCGAGACGTTTGCGACTCTTTTGAAGCCTTCCAAGCCAATGGAAGCGCACAACATTGCTATTCACGGCATTACTAACGAAATGGTTGAAGATGCTCCGCACGTATCAGCTAAAATCGTTGATCTTCACGCGTTCTTTAAAGATTCGATCTTGATCGCTCATCATGCACCTTTTGATCTTGGCTTTGTTGCAGTCGAGTTCGAACGTGCAGGATTACAACTTCCAAGCCATCCGGTCATTTGCTCAAGTCTACTTTCGCGAAACTTGATTCCCGAAAGCCCCGATCACCGTCTACAAACTTTGATTGGACATTTTAATCTTGATAAAGGTGTCGCGCATAGAGCGCTCGATGACGCTAAGGCTTGTCTTCAGGTAGCAATCAAGTGCCTTGAGAGAATTGAGAAAAAAGATGAAAAAAAAGAACTGCATCACGCGTTCGCCGCACAAGGTGGTGCGCTTTCTTGGGATCGCTTCTCGATGAAAGAGCTTGAGCAAAAAGATACGACGGGCCCGATCGTGCAAGCGTCACGGGAATGCGGAGAAGTCGAATTTACCTACGATGGCGGCTCTAAGCGCGGCGTGAAACGCCGTATTCATCCGATTGGTGTGGTTCGAAGTCTTGATGGAGATTTTTTTGTCGGCGTTGAAGCGGGCGACACTCAAGGCAAACGGTTTTTCCTCGATAAGGTCACGTCTGCAAGACGTGTCGTTTAACTTACTCTTTTTTCACTTCTTCTTTGCGAAATTCTGGCGGGTCAGTCGGTTTAAGATCAGGGTAGCGAATTAACATTTCATTCAGGATTCGTTCGCCTAGATCTTCAAGATGTTTAAATTCGTCTTTTGTACGAAGGCGCAAGCGCCGCGGTTTTCCTGCAGCTAAATCTTCTAAGAATTTTTCGAAAGCGTAGAGTGGACCCGCAATTCGCTGCGAAAGAATTCTTCCGACCAAAAATAAAATTACGGCGAAACCAAAACTGATCAGTAAAAATGTCAGAACAAATGGTATGAGATATTGATCGATGATCTTTGAATTATGCCCAACGAGTTCGATGATGGTCACTCGCAAGAACGTATACGTATAGACGCCAGCGATCGTCGCAAAGCCCATACCAACGCCGATTAGGATAAAGCAGTAGCGAAGCTGGAACTTGATGTTGACCCAATAAGCTTTGCGCGTGTTATCGGCAGGCCAAAGAATGTCGCCTTCTTTTATCAGAGCAATCACGATCATTCCGTAACCGACCCATTGCAAAACATCGGCAAGGTTGAAAGCTGGAGTCGAACTTTGTACCGAACCAATCAAAAGGAAATCAATGACGTATCCGTAGAGAATGCGATCGGTAACGTTTCCTAAAATTCCACCGAGCAAAATCGCCATACCCGTGCGAAGCATGAGAGATTTAATCGGCAAAATGTATTGAATGATCACAAATGCGCAAAGGAGAAATGCTCCGCCCGTTGATAACGAAACAATGCGTAGAACTGCCGGAAGGTCAGAGAAGAGCCCTAGCATCGCGCCCTGATTATGGTGAAGGACTAGACCAAACGGTCCATAGAACTGCACATGCGTAATCCCTTCCGCAAACATCTTTGTGATGCGGTCGATGCCCCATGTGAAAAACAGAGGCAAAATAACTATGAGCCAATCAGATTTACGTAGGGCCAGGAAAAAACCTCACTTCTTAAAGGTCGCTCGCACCGCTTTCACGCGGCGCTCTCCTGCCTGCAGCAGAGACGACCTTTATTTTGCCCTATTCCTTGCGAACGTCAATGAGCGGGAGGAATGAACCGTCCCGAGGTGGGGTATAGTCTTTAACCCGCTTGTGCGTGATGGCGACTTCTTTACCATACCAAAGCGGAATAACAGCGAGATCGTTGAGCACGATTTTTTGAACTTGCTTGTAGTGCTCGATTCGTTTTTTTTCGTCGGCTATTAGAAGTCCAGTCTCTAAAAGACTATCTAGCTTAGGATTTGAGTAATGACCGCGGTTACGGCCTGAGTTCTGCGGCGTTTGTTTTGTGTGAAGCGCAAGGCGGTAGATGTCGGGATCGACGTTGCCGACCCAGTTCAATGTCGCGAGTTGAAAATTCCCGTTTTTGACATCGCCAAAGAAAGTTCCCCACTCAAAACTTTGCAACTTAATTTTTAAGCCCGCTTGCCCCCATTGATTGGCCAGGACCTTCGCGTTTTCGACGACAGCAGCGAGATTCGAGGTTTTAAGTGTTAACTCTTTTCCTTGAAGGCCAAGCTCGCGAACAATTCTGCGGGCTAACTCAAGATCAAAGCCCGGTGCCTGAAGGTCTGAGTTGAAGTAAGGATTAATTGGCGTAATCAATGCGACCGCGGGCTGCGCTAAGTTTTCCAATTTGTACTGAATGATTTCATTTCGGTTGATGGCCGCGGACAATGCTTGACGAACTTTTAGGTTCGAAAGGAGCGGGTCTCGATGATTAATTAAAACATAAGCCATCGAAAGACCGGGATACTTATAAATTTGGAAGTCGCCCTTTTTCTCAAGTGTCGCGACTCGTGCGGCTGGGATATCCGATTGCACGATGTCAATTTCGCCTTTGTACAGTTTCAGAAAGCGAGTGTAATCGTCTCGAATAATTTTAAATGTAAGATTCGGGGTTTTTGGTTTGAGATAGGGATGATCGGTGCGTGCAGTCAGTTTGATTTCACTACTAGTCTGAGAAACAAGTCGGTACGGACCTGAACCGACAAGGTGCCCAGAAAAATCGACGCCATATTTTTCAACAACATGTCTCGGCAAAAACGCAACTTTCCCGAGGTCACTGAGTAATGTCGCGTTGAATTCTTTCAAATGAATTTTTAGATAACGATCATTCGCGTCGTACTTCACTTCGACTTTCTCAATCATCTCAAGCGAGCCGTGATTTGGGTTGTCGTCCTTCATGAATTCTTTAAATGAAAACTGAATGTCTTCAGAGGTGAGCGATTTTCCATCGGAAAATGTCAGGTCTGGTCGAAGCTTAAAAATATAGACCTTGTTCTTGAGTTCCCAACTCTCAGCGGCATCGCCAATGATTCGCAAATCCGTTCCTCGTCTTACGAGTGAGCTAAACAAAAGGCCTGACATGCGAGTGCCGCCAGCGTCGATCGCATAGCGTGGATCTAATGTCGAAGGTAATGAACTTAGGGCGAAGACAAGATTGTCTCGAGATGTTTTAGGTCCACGTGTGCAGGACGTGAAAAAAATTGTTAGCAGACCAAGTAGAACGACAAATCGCATTCGTTATTTCTACCTCAGGTTGCAAACCAGCCCTAGCGGATTCGGCTCTGAAACTCTATACTTTCCCTATGAAAACTATTTATTTTTCAGCGAAGGTTTTGTCGCGCCTTTCCATAGTCCTTCTGTTCGCGCAAACCGGTTTCGCAGCGGCTCAACAATCGAAATCGGAGCTTGCAACGCGGTTAGAAAAAATCGTTCAAGGGTCGGGTTTTAAGGATAAGCAGCTCGGACTCTGGGTCGGTACAAATGCGAACGGTAAGTTGGACGCACAATATTTGAAAAATGCGGGTGAACAGTTAATTCCAGCTTCACTCAGTAAGCTGGTGACTGCGGGTGCTGTTGTCCATCAATTGCACCCAACATTTAAATATAAAACCCAACTTGTTTCGGACGCGAAAGCAAAAGACGGCGTTTTATCTGGATCCCTTTACCTAAAAGGTGGAGGCGATCCTTCTTTCGTTTCCGAAACGATGTGGTTCTTGGTCAATGAGTTTACTCGCACCGGAATTACGCAAATCGATGGCGACATCATTGTCGATGATTCGCTATTTGATAATGTTCGCATTGGACAAGATAGAGAAAGCGTTCGCGTTGACCGAGCCTACGATGCGCCACTCGGTGCAATGTCGATGAATTGGAATTCAGTTCACATTTATGTTCGGCCCGGAGCTAAAGCTGGAGAGCAAGCGAAAGTATTCGTTGATCCTGAAACGCCCTACCTTCGGGTGATCAATGAAACAAAAACGGTTGCGGCCGGTCGAGGAAAGACCATCGCAGTTGAGCGTACAAGCCAAAAAGGTTTTGACGGCGACGTCATTCAAGTTACAGGTGCAATTGCGGCCGACGTGCCTGAAGTCGTTTTTTATAAGAGCATTACAAATCCTGATATGTACTCTGGTCACAATCTCATCTCGTTCTTGCGTCAACGCGGGATCAGCGTCAAAGGAAGTGTAAAACGGGGCGTGGCTCCAGGGTCCGCGGATGTCCTTGCCACAGCCGAAAGCAAGCCTCTCGCGCAAATTCTTGGCGACATGATGAAGTGGTCGAACAATTACGTCGCAGAGATGCTTGTTAAGGGACTTGCGTCTGAAAACGGTGTGAAGCCTGCAACTATGGCAGCAGGAATGCAGCAACTCGAGAAATACTTAGATTCGATCGGCCTTAAGAAGGGCTCATACAGTTTTGTGAATGCATCCGGATTTTCTCGCGTGAATCGGCTTTCTGCTGAGCAACTTGGCAAAGTGCTAGAGAGTTTGCGTGATAACTTTACTTCTTTTCCTGAGTACCTGACTTCGCTTCCGATTGGCGGAGTCGACGGTACACTTAAGAATCGCATGAAAGGCACTAAGGCTGAGCGTTGGGTACGCGCAAAGACCGGATTACTTAACGGCGTTGTTGGTCTCTCGGGTTTTGCAGGTAGCGAAGACGGAACGGTTCGCTCTTTTGTGTTTGTTTACAATGGTCCTGGAAAAGAAGATCAAGCTCGCGCTCTCTTTGATCGTTTAGCCGCAGGTTTAGTGGAGAAGTAAGTTTACGTGTTGAGTCTTCGACTTCTTCTTTCATTTTCAGTTTTGGTGGTTGTAGCTTCGGCGATCGGGCAGGAGCCGCCGCCCGCCGTAGAGCCTGCACCGATTGCGGTTCCAGAGGTTCAAGCCCTCGACAATGCCGAAAAACCAGAAGTGTCAGATCTCCTGCAAAAGTTCTTTGGCACCGAGGAAGACGCAAAGGACGAACGCACTGAAGCGCCTGAAACTGAGGAATCCCAAGCGGCTATTCCCGATGCGCTCTCGCCGGAAGGCGATACAGGCGAACCACCTGAACGCTTTTTGCCCGCAGAATACTTGTCGACTTCACGCAAGTGGGAACCACCTAATTATCTTGATCAATATCGCGCTCTAGGCTGGTCGCCTGCCGCGTTCGATGTTCCAGTCGGCTTAAGAAAACGCGTCGACTTCTGGATTTCGATTTATTCCAAATATACGACTGACCAAGGCCTGCTCCATGATTCAGTGAACGTCGATGTCGTGTACGGTGCCGTCGATTTTCGTCCGATCATGAAAAACACCGCTCTCTCTGCGCGACAGAAATCTCGTGAGCGCGAAAAACTTGTGAACTCGAAGAGAAAAGAAATTGAAGAGCGCTTGCGAAAATTGGCGGCAACCACTTCGCCAGCGGACTTAACCGGTGAGGATCTTCGAGTTTGGAAAATGTTCGAAGCTGTTTCTGAGCCAGAAAAGTTCAAGCGTGCGACTTCGCGCGGAAGAGTTCGCTTTCAACTCGGTCAGAAAGATCGGTTCATCGTCGGGATTTACTATTCGGGCCGCTATATTCGGGAAATGGAAAAGATTTTTCGAGACAACAGTTTGCCAGTTGAGTTAACTCGACTTCCATTCGTGGAAAGTTCTTTTAATATTTTCGCTCGTTCTAAAGTTGGCGCAAGCGGGATTTGGCAGTTCATGCGTCGAACGGCGCGCCCCTTGATGATGGTAAACCACAATGTGGATGAACGAAACGATCCCATCGAAGCCACTCGCGCCTCAGCTCGCATGTTGCGCTCGAACTTTGAAATGTTACAAAGCTGGCCGCTCGCAGTCACTGGCTACAATCACGGCCCTAGTGGTGTTGCTCGGATCGTAAAAAAAGTGGGCACAAAAGATTTAGCAAAGATCGTGGGCAGCTACTCCTCCCGATCGTTTGGTTTTGCGAGCGAGAATTTTTATGCATGCTTTCTGGCATCTATTGAAGTGGAGAAGAACGCTCGTAAGTATTTAGGTGAAGTTAAGTGGAGCACCGAATTTCAAACTGACGAAATTCGCGTTGGCAGAACTCTTTCCTATCGAACTTTACTGGGTTGGTTTAACGGGAATGAAGAATCAGCTCGTTTGCATAATTTCCATATTCAATCTGTCGTGCGCAAAGGGCGACGCGAAATTCCGCGCGGTACTTTCATTCGTGTACCTTCGCAGTTTAAGATGGCCGCCCTCTCGTATATGCAAGGGTCCGTAGTGGCCAGTGCACCAACCTCTGAGCGTGCGATAGCGCGAAATGATAAGATTTCATTATATCGCGTTCGTAGGGGCGATAATCTATCGACGATCGCCCGTAGTTTTGGTGTGACGATCAGTGAAATTAAACGTGCCAATAACCTTCGCGGCGACCGTTTAAAGCACGGGCAAAAGATTATTATTCCTGATTAAAACATGCTACGCTCTCGGGCATGACTCATGACTCCACCAACATGCGGTCGCTTCTCATTATCGATCAGGAACCGATTCGTAATGCCGCAAAAGATGAGATCACCAGCCTCTACGGAAAGATGCGCCGCCTTCGCTCGCAAATAGACGGGTTCGAATCTGTAGATAAGCCAGCGTTCATGCGCTGGCTTCGGCATGAGTTTCAAGGTCAATTAAATGAACTGAACTCTCTTCAAGAAAAATTGATCGAGGCCGAGGAAATCGTTTCTGAAGTACAAACGGTTCGCCTCGCGCTTGGCTGTAGTTACTACGATGCGTATGTGAACACGATGGAGCGTCGTAACCTTCTTTCGCAAAGTGAAGATTACGAGGAGGAAGAAGAACAATTCGCACGCGGCGGCTTCAAAAGTAAGGGAGCTAAAGACGGATCGCGCGTTGACGAAGAAGCGGACGAATGCAACTCCATGGGTGATACCGATTCAGACGAGGCCGGCGAGTCGAAGGAGAATGTCGGCAAAAATTCCGGCACAGATCGTGAAGCAAAATCAGAGAGTCTTGGGTTTTGGTCCGCAGTTCGCGAGCGCACCGGTGTTGCTTTTGAATCTTTGAAACAAAAGTATCGTGAGTTAGCTCGCCTGCTTCATCCTGATCTTCGTGGCGGCGGTGATTCGTGGACCCACGAGCTTTGGCAGAGAACTCAAAAAGCGTATAGCGAAAAAGATCCGAAGCAACTGAATGAGATTCTTATCCTAGCGCGCGCAAGTGTAGGCGAAATCGGAAATGATTCGTCCGTCTGGGATTTGCGTCAGGCAACGGATCAACTCAAAAAAATTCTGCGTGACGTTCGAAAAGAATTTAATCAGCTGAAGCAAGAAATGGCTTGGGGCTTTACTCATGAAGCTGACAAAACAAGGCTTCGTCGTCGAATTGCTTATGATTTGGAATATCAGCAGGACGAAATTTCAACTCGCCTTGAGGCTTTAGATGGGCAGCTGGCGAGATGGTCGGTTCCGACTTCGCGCGCGAGCACCCAAAGGCGAGCTCGAAGCCGCGCAAGTGCTAGACAGAGGTCCGCGTGGGACCTCGATCTCGGCTATTAAACTTAATTTCGAATAAATTTTCCGAATAATTAATCGACAGACAGAGCGTTCAAGCCCCAGCGATTCGCACTGGTTTGAATCGCGCGATATGGATTATCCGCGAGATCGATCATGTAAAGTGCCGGCTTGATATTTTTTTGGAACACTTGCGGGATAATTTTTGCTCCCGGGTAAAATCCACCATCCCAAATGCTTTTCGGATCCAACTCAAACGTGAAAGAGAAAATTCGGTGTTGGCCGTACGCATAGTCGACGGTATCGCCGGCCGCGATGTAAAGATCAGCAGCCGCTTGCGGCGTGTAGCCGTTCCACTTAGCCATTGTCTCAGCCATCGTTTTGTAAGTTTTCAAATCGCGTTCGTCTGAAACCGGATCGTAAGTGTATCCCCATGGATAGAGAATCAACTGCGAGAACGTATGATACGAAAGCATCATCGTGATGTTTTCTTGTCGATCTAGGAAAACCTTTACCGCTTGAGTTTCTGGCTCTGAAAAAGGCGCTTCACCCATGTAAACGTCAGAGCTTGGATCTTTACTCGCGCCGCCAGCGCCCCAGAAATAACCGTAGTTTCGGTTAAGATCGACGCCGTAGGTTCCGTTACTGTTTTTACGACGGCTTTTACGCCAAGTTTTGTAACTGCCAGTGTTGATGTCATACTCGGCGCCATCGGCGTTCAACATTGGAATAATATGAATGTCGCGAGTTTCGACTAGACGAACAACTTCAGGCTGACCTTTGCGATATTGGTCCGCTAAGAATTGTGCCAGCATAAGTGGAACTTCGATCGACAGATGTTCGCGAGCGTGATGTCCACCGATAAATAGAATGCCGGGCTTCTCATTTGCAACACTAAGTTGAGTTGAAATTCGTAGACGTAAAATCTCACGCCCTTCGTATGTCTTTCCGATTGAATCGAATTTCATGATGTCGCGATTATCCATCGCAAGCTTTTCCATTGCGGAGCCTAGTTCGTTGTAGTTGTGAAATGCTTCGTCGCCTCGTGGAAAATCAAAGAGCTCGGTTTTCATTTCAAAAGAGGCAAGCAAGCGGCCACTTGCTTTAACTTTTCGCAAGATTTTTTCGGGGCCAATCCCGATGACGTAATCCCGGTCAACGATTTCGATGGAGATCCCGTTCGTCTCAAGAAAAGTACGTTCGTATTTATTATGAGCTCTGATTTTCATCCAATAGCGCGGTTCGGCTTTGGCGACGACAGTGGTGAGCATCAATACAAGAAGAACGAACAGGCTGCGAACTTTCAAAATATCCCCCCAAGATCCAAACAGATCAGTTACCGGGGAAAGGCTAAAACAAGTTCGCGATGGCCGCACGCTAACTTTGAATGACGTCACGCAAAAATAGCCGATTTAGTGCAAATGTTCGCTCAAACAGGGTTCGTTTTGAAGGGACACATAAACGTCATTAATGGAGAGCCTAACGGATTCGCATTTGGTGGATGTTCTTCATAGCGTTGCTCGGCATACAACAGCGTATCGTCGGCTTCCTCAGAGGCGAGATCCGTTACAGCAGGGCCGTTGAGCAACTTTCCGACGGGGCTAAATCGCGAGCCATGACAAGGGCAGTCCCAGCTTTTCTCGGAATTATTCCAATTCACATAGCAACCCATGTGTGGGCACACCGGAGACATCATGTGCATCTGCCCTTCCGTGTCGCGATAAGCAGCGATTTTTTTTGCGCCCACGCGAACCAGCGCTCCTTCATTTTCACGAATATGCTCAAGATCGGGTTCTTGCGAAGCGCTCAGTCGATCCGAAATAAGGTGAGTTGGAAAGTCGATGTTCTCGCTTAAAAATTGTTTTGCGGATGCCATTGGCTTTACCCGAGTCGCCGCATAGAGCTCGGTCCAAGGATTCTGCTGACCTAAGATAAGATCAGAGACAAGCATTCCGGCCAAAGTTCCAAACGTCATCCCGTTTCCTGAGTAGCCTGTCGCTACGTAAATATTGTCGCACATGGAGTTTCGACCAATGTACGGCAATCCATCAACCGGGTTAATGATTTGGCCTGACCAACGATATGGAACTTGAATGAAATCAAAACGCGTTCCGCACCAATCAATTAAATTTTGAAAGTGGGTGTCGGTGTGAACATCGTGGCCCGTTTTATGATCTTCGCCGCCGACGATGATGTACTCCTCGCCGTTAATGTGCGCGGTTCGGATGTAATGGTAGGGATCCAACGTATCCCACATTAAATTTCCAGCAATCATTTTCGCTTCAGGCGCTTTAAACGCAATTGCGTAAGTGCGGTAAGCGGCAATTTTGGTATGAAGAAATAGGCGATTTGAGATGGGAACGTTGGCCGCAATAAAAATACTTTTGCAAGTGATCGTTCCGCGCTCAGTCGTCACTTTACAAGGCTCTCCATCTTGAAAATCGATCGCGCGAGTATGTTCAAAGATATGGCTACCGTCGCCCGGGATGGTTTCTGCAATAGCACGCAGGTATTTGAGGGGATGAAACTGTGCTTGATGGTCAAAGCGAAGAGCTTTCTTAACAGGAAATGGCGAAGGCGCTGAATCGCAGAGTGTATTGGGAACACTTAAGCTTAGAGCCGCTTCTGCTTCTGAGTGAAGCCAATCGATCTCATCAGAGGTTTCAGAAAACACCCAAGCCGGTACTCGACGGAAATCGCAATCAATTTTTAATCGTTGAACGTTTACTTCCATTCGCTGAATTGCTTTTCTCGAAGACTGACAAGCGAGTCGCCCGCCATCAATACCGAAATTGGAAATTAAATCTTGATAAGAAGTATCGAGAACTTCAGTTAAGTGAGCAGTTGTGTGGCCCGTTTCTCCGCAACCAACTCGTGAAAAATCTATAACGGCGACGCGTTTTCCTGATCGCTTCAACAGATCTGCCGCCGTGATACCGGTGATTCCGCCGCCGATGATCGCGACATCGACTTCAATGTCACCTTCGAGGCGTGGATAAGTTTTTGCTGATGACGTATCTATCCAAAGTGAGTGCGTATTTGCTAGTTCGCTCGACATCTTTAAGCCCTCTCGTGAAATGACAAACGAAAGGTATCAAACGACAGCGCCATCAACCTGCCATTGACACGAAAGAGTTGCGAAGATTTCGTAACAAGTCTGAGACAATAACAACACGTTGCCGCACTCGGTAAATCCTAGCATGAAGGGGCATCACGCCACATTATGCAGTCATCTGATGGGGGCTCGTCATTATGGAATTACCAAGCAAACTGTTCTCGCAAACTCCACCTCTCGCACGTCAATTTGCCGATGCGGATGCCTATGAGGCTGCTCGATCAGCTGAGATGGCTGGCGTACTTCCATTTTCAATGGCGCCATCGATTGACCCGTTTTCCCAGTTGATTGGCAGCGGACCTGGTATGCAGCGGGTGGTTTCGCTCATTAAAAAAGTGGCTGTCAGCGATGTTAATATCTTAATTAACGGTGAAAGCGGCTCTGGAAAAGAAATGGTCGCCAGTGCGATTCATTTGGCTAGCTCGCGTTCACGTAAACCATTCGTTGCAATTAACTGCGCAGCGATTCCAAAAGATTTACTTGAATCTGAACTTTTCGGCCACTCGAAGGGCGCATTTACTGGTGCACACTCTGCGCGCCGCGGATTATTCGAAGAAGCGCACGAGGGCACGATTCTTCTCGATGAGATCGGTGATTTGCCACTTCCACTTCAAGCAAAAATATTGCGTTTGATCCAGAGCCGCGAAGTAAAGCCGCTCGGTTCAAACATAGCAAAAGAAGTAAACGTTCGAATTCTCTCAGCGACCCACAAAAATTTAAAGGCGCTTATACAAAAAGGCGAGTTTCGCGAGGATCTTTATTACCGTTTAAATGTAATGCCGATCCAAATTCCGCCGCTCCGTGAGCGCCGTGAAGATATCCCACTGCTTGCTGAACACTTTATGATCAAGCATCGCAATTCGATCTCGAAATCCCTGATGGGTTTCTCTCGGTCGGCCATCGTCAAACTTCAAAGCATGAGCTGGAAGGGCAATGTGCGGGAGCTCGAAAATACGATCGAGCGCGCCATGGTCATGGCCGAAGGTTCTTTCATTGAGGATTTCGACATTGCAACTGATGAAGGTGAATCGGCAACACATGCAGGTACTGGGCAGCTCGACGATTTTTTCAATAGCGGTATGAGCTTGAAGGACATCGAGCGCGAATACATCCGTCACGTTCTAGTTAAAACTGGAAACAAGAAGGAAACGGCAACGCGGATTCTTGGAATCGATCGCAAGACCTTGTACCGCAAAGAAAAACTCTACGGCATTCGGTCATCCGCGCCACTCAACTAATTTAGCGAATACGCGAATACGCGAATACGCGAATACGACAGCAATTGGCGCGCCATTTGCTCGGTCGTTGCCCAATGTGGCTCGATG
>JANOUF010000333.1:0-4801 GCA_031416685.1 Bdellovibrionales bacterium | reverse complement strand
GAGCGCGATGAGAAGTCGCTGCCGAAAAGTTCGCTGTTTGATGATTGTATGATTGGAATTCTGAAGGAAACCGCGTTTCCGGTTCCTGCAAGTAGTGAAGAAGTAAAAGTGAATTATCCGTTCTACTTTAGGTGGTCGCCTGAGGGGCCTACCTCTGGTGCTTCAGTTACTGCGGAAAAGCCGGCGCCAGCGAGCGGGGAAAAACCCGCGCCCGCGCCAACTGAATCGCCAACACCTGAACCGAAAAAGTAAAAGCCCTTGCAGCGCTTCCGGGCGCACGACCTATTTGTTGCGCTTGTAGCGCCACCGATTATGTTGTGCACACAAAACGCGAAGATTTTCTACGTGATGGCTGCCTCCAGCAAAAAACGGTTTTATATGATCAATTTGCAGCAGCTGCTTTGATCCGCAAATCTGACCCGACTTTTCGCTTACAAACTCGCATCCGCGAGACTCATTCTTGAGCCAAACGGCATGCTTGGTTTTTGCGTTAACGTAACGTGATCGTGGTTCTAGTTCGTGCGCACGAACTCGCGACGCATTAGCCACCTGCTTTGGAATACTCTCACGACGAGTCTTAGCTAAATATCTTTTTGCCTTACGTTCAGGGTCCAATTTGTCCAAAGCGATTTTTGCCATATGTCCCAGCAATTCGTCGTACGACATATTCGGACTGCAATGCGAGAGCAGCGCCTTAACTTTCGCAAGTTCTTCCAGAACATCGTTGCGTATCGAAATGTTCATGCGCGAGTGCGACACGCTTACTGCACGAACCGACTCCTTTTTGAAGAACTGAGGATTTCTGGCTGCAAGCTCGCGCTCAACTTCGCGAGTGGATTTTCCGGAACAAGTTTCGATTAACCCAAGCTTTTGCTCCGGAGTGTAAGCCTTCTGTTCTTTTTTTTCGGCGGACAAAAAGCTTTGAACTTGAGATGCGGCAGTTAGCGTAAGCTCACCGGCTTCAATCTTTTTTTCAACCTCTGGTACATCGTTCATTAGGCGCATTGAGTTGATTCGCACCTGAGCGGAAGCGCGACAGTAACCAAAGTATCGTGTGAGCATATCGAACAAAGACGAGAACCCATAGTCGAGAAACAAGTTTCTTCTATTGATTTCAGCGAAGTGTCGGATAGCTTCGACAGTCGCCGCGTGCTCGATTTTTACAACACGTGAAGCTGACTCAATGAGATGTTCACGCGAGTAGCTTCGAAGGTCGGATTTTGCATCGTAGTTAGTTTGTGATTCGCGAATTAGAAGAAGTGCGCCCATTGATTTCTCCTTTAGAAAGAGTTGCATTTGCACTCTACATCGATTTTTTAATTTCGTTTTTCACACTTTTTTGAGAGAAAGATTTCGTTTCGAAACTTATGTTTGATTGTTGCAAATTCGGAAGTATAGACGCGCTACTGCCATTAGCAATCCGAGATGAAGCGCTTCCGACATCAGCATGGAAGTTTTCTTGTGAACGAACCTCGCGAGCCCAAAAGTACGTCAAGCAGTTTTAAAAAAAATTTCAGGAATGTGAAACGCCGTTGCATCGCGACGCTGTCATTGAAATTCCAGTTCGTGCGCACGAACTGAATCCACAATCCTTTTTTCAGCAAGCACAGCCGTGAAGCCGTAGATCACGCGCAAAACCAAGCTGGGTTGAATTCAAAAAACAACGCGCGCCATTTCCAAAAAAAACTTTGCCCCAAACAAAGCCGATCGAAGGGTCAAATTTATTTGTGGGTTCGCGACAAGCGGCCCACAATAAATTTGGACCGTAGGTCATTAATGACAACGCTCCGGCCCGCAAGAAGGTGCGTGTCACCTATTTACCAAGTGAGCCTAAAAACAAAAGCCGCAGATTTCTCCACGGCTTCAACCTTCTTCGAAATTTACTTCTTCAACAACTTCGCCAACTAACGAGAACTACTTCTTCAACAACGTCGCGAGCTCACCATTCTCATACATTTCCATCATGATGTCGCTGCCGCCGACTAACTCTTTGTTCACATATAATTGAGGGATCGTTGGCCAGTTACCGTAGTCTTTTATGCCTTGGCGAATTTCTGCGTCGCTCAATACGTCGACTGTATTGAATGGAACTTCAAGCTGCTGAAGGATTGCAATCGCGCGGGCGGAAAATCCGCACTGAGGAAATTGCTCGGTGCCCTTCATGAACAAAACGACTTTGTTCTCATTTAACATCGACTCGATTTTTGTTTTTACATCAGACATTTTTTTCCTCTCAAACTTTCAACGGCAAAAAATCTTCAAAATTACTTTGCAACAGTCTTAATAGTCAGCGCGTGCACTTCACCCGTTTTTAATTCCGCATCGAACACGTTCATTACGTGTTTGTGTTGCTGAATGCGACTCATCCCTTGAAACGCAGAACTTATGATCGCCACTTGATAGTGATCGTGCGTTCCCGTCATATCGACAACTTCTACGTCGCCGTCGGGATAAGCCACTTGAAGGCGTTCTTTCATCTGCTCCGGAGTCATGATTTCCTCTGTGGTGTAGGGGAGTTATGAGCTTCCCACGCGGCTCTAGTCAACTTACCGATTTTGCATTATAGTGCGCCGCATGATCCAAGATCAAGCAGAACGTGAGGCACACATAAAACGCGAACGAGCAAAAGCTCGCGAGCTGCGTGCTTCTCAATGGTGGCGCCAGCAGATTGGTCCCGGTCTTTGCCACCACTGCAGCCAGAAATTCAAAAAACACGAACTCACAATGGATCACATCATTCCTCTCGCTCGCGGAGGCAAGACAACCAAAGGTAACGTCGTGGTTTCTTGTAAGCCCTGCAATACTTCGCGCGGTCATGTGCTCGATGTTGAGCGAACTTTTGAAAAATTAGAATCGGAATCAGATGACTAAGGTTTTTTAAGAATCAAAAACCGTTTTGATTTCCGCAGATGAAAGCATCGTATCTAAAATTGAACGTTACATCGTATCGATGACGTCGACGAGTTCCACTTCATACATGAGTGGAGTGTCGGGTGGCACTTGTGTGCGTGCACCCTTTTTTCCGTAAGCTAAATCTGAAGGAATAATGAGTCTGCGTTTGCCGCCGACTTTCATATCTTTAAATCCGTCTTCCCAACCTTTGATTACTTGCCCGCTGCCGAGAACAAAACTCCATGGCTCGCCTCGCTTGTGAGAAGAG
This sequence comes from Bdellovibrionales bacterium, assembly GCA_031416685.1. GTDB lineage: Bacteria > Bdellovibrionota > Bdellovibrionia > Bdellovibrionales > JAMPXM01 > JANOUF01. Next base: position 1,641 of record JANOUF010000333.1, on the reverse strand, counting down.
TCGAGTTGTTTTCCTAATCCGTTCGGCGCTGCCGGGTCGTAAATCCAACCGGTGTAATGAACTTTGATCGTTTTTCCTTTTGCTGCCGATTTCCCTGAACCGACAGCGAGATCTTCAACGACTAAACTTTTTGGATGATTCGGTAATTTTGCTGAGGTAGGCGCGGCGGTCGTTTCAGGTTTTTTGGTTTCAGTTTTTTTGACTTCTTCTTTTTTTGCGGTTGGTGCTGCTTGTGCAGCCGGAGTTGGGCTCGGTTGGGCCGAAGCAATGATTGCAAACAAAAGACTCGCAAAGATGAGAGCGGCAAAACGCATAGCCAAAAATCCTTGAAGGTTGGTGAGTAACCTGACTATAGGCCCGCTCAAAATAGCGAAGCAAGATTTGAAATGTGCTTAAAGTGCACGCAGGCTTTAAGAATAGGCGTGGCCTAAGCACCCGCGCGACTGCCCAGTTTTTAGCATTTTGAGTAGGGATTGCCCCTACAATGGGCGTCCTCGCATACCGTCTATTATATGGATGATTGTTTTCTCAGGGATTTATTGCTTTGATGTGGCAAACACGACCAATGTCTCTGTTTAACGACCGGCTTCGGGGCTGGCAGCCAGCTGACTGGTCGCGTTAGTTTATTTACGGAAGGGTTAGTCGAACGTGACAAAGAAAATCACGAGCAGCAGCACAGCTGAATATTTCGCAAAAAATCTGCAGCAGGTTGGATTCTCTTCACCTACGAAAGCAGTCTTAACGACGCTAAAAGAATCTCTCGATAACGCTCTCGATGCATGCGAAGAGCACAACATTCTTCCCGATCTTAAAGTGACGATTGAAAAAGTTGGAGTTGGCGCTTCGAAAAGCACGGACCTCGTGCAAATTATTGTCGAAGACAACGGACCTGGAATCGATCCTGAAGATCTCGGAAAAGTTTTCGGCGAGTATCTCGCTTCTTCTAAATTTGGTCGCGGTCAGTGTACTCGCGGTCAGCAAGGGATCGGTATTTCGGCTGCAACAACTTGGGCGCAGCTAACCAACGCACAAGGTGCGAAGGTGACAACGAAAACGAAAGGCATGCGCAAAGCGGTTACTGCGATCATCGACGTCGATATCAAGGGCAACAAAGGCCACGTTAAGAAAAAAGATACGGTCGATTGGGACGTGAAAAGCGGAACGATTGTTGAGTTTAAAATCGACGGTCGCGTTCAGTTGAACGGCGACGGCGGTCTGCTCACTTATCTCGAAGGCACGACGCTCGTAAATCCGCACATGACTTTGACTTATAAACTTCCAGAGATGGAACCGAAATTCGTTGAGCGCGTAAGCAACACTGTACCGGAAATTCCGTCGGCAACGCTGCCGCATCCGCACACAATGAAGCTTGGCGAGTTCATCACGCACGCACATTTATTCGGGAAAATTGATTTTTCTAAATTTTTGAAAACTGGTTTTTCGCGCGTTACTGATCAAACGATCAAGGATCTCGTGAAGAACGGCATGCCGAAAAAGCACTTGAGCATGCCCGTTCTCAGGATGAACGAAAAGGACTTCAAAGAAGCGTTCACTGTTATTCAGAAAACGGAGTTGCAGCAGCCTTCGACTCGCTCAGTTTTAACTGTCGGAGAAGAAGCTCTTTCAAAATCGATTTTGCGT
>JANOUF010000332.1:0-11168 GCA_031416685.1 Bdellovibrionales bacterium | reverse complement strand
GTCGATTTGTTCTCGATACGAGATAAAAATTCAAGCTTCTCTTCTTTGTTGAGAGGCGTAGCGTTTTTCGCTTCTGCCTTGAAAGCGATTTGCGCATAGCCGATGTTTGTAAGGTTCAAAGATCCATTAGAGATCTTTTCTTCAATTTCAGGCACTTCCTTTAATAGTTTCATTGCATCAATACGTCGGCGAGCCTGATCGTATGGATAGCCAAGTCTTCTGATTGCATAATCAAGAAGTGATTGATACTTGAGTTTTGAGTAAAGACGTCTGCGATCCGCCTCACGAATAAGATGCAGAATCCGAAGTGTCGCATTAGTTTCTGTTTTCACTGAATCAACAAGTTCTTGATCAAGCGCCAAATCACCAAGCTGTTTGAAGTTCATTTTTGCTCCGGTCGTAAGAAGTTGTGAACAACTTAACACAGGATTTTTAATGCAAGTTTTGTGCTTTTCTCAAGAGAAAACTATTGAGTAACAAGAGCATCAGAGTACGGTTCTCGCATCACAGATTCATCCTTATCAATCGCAAAATTTAAACTTGAACCGCTTCGAATTTTCGAGAGTAAAATTCAACAGAATCAAACTTGGAAACTAAAAAACCTCGTCAACCATTCCTTTAAAAATTATCTAAGAAATATTCAGCGGCCGCCAGGCCAGGATCATCTGACTTCACAAGTCAAAATCACGAAGTGCCGTGAAAAAACAAATTTCCGCTGCGCTATGACCACGCCACTTCAACGCGATAATCAACGCGCCACGGTTCCCAAACAAAGTCTTAACCACAAAACGAACGAAGGAGAATTACTCGAAGGCTCACCCCGTGATGCCTTCGAGTGATTCGACTGAGTGGCGTCCTCAAGATGAACTAACATTTCAGCGGCGCCGCGACCGACTCACTTTAAAGTGAAAATCAACACCATCTTTCCCGATGTCATTTACGCTTCAACAGCTCGCCCGCTTCATGCATCACATCGCTAGCCGCAATCGAAGTCATACATGCATGTGTCTTGATTGGACACTTACGAGCGCCGTGTGTGCCGCACGGTCGACATCTCATATTCTTCTGCACAATCCTTGATTCCGTTTGCCACGGACGATACCCAAGCGCGAGAGTCGTTGGACCGAACACCGCGACCGATGGCACTCCAGCAGCTGACGCCATATGCATGGCACCGCTATCGTTGCACACAAGCAAATCGCCAAGAGCTAAGAGCTCGGTCGATTCGTAAAGTGACGTACCACCGCAAAAGTTCATTGCCTGCGGAACTTCCGCAGAAATTTTTTCTGCTAGTGGAATTTCTGCTGCCGCACCGATGACCGCAACTCGAAAGCCCATCTTCGTGAACTCGCGTGCCGTCTCGATATAACCTTCGATCGTCCACATTTTCGTATTCCAAACAGATCCAGGCGCTAAAAACACGAGACCTGATCCTCGCTTTTCACAAAGATCATTTCTGCGCGCGAGGTCAGCTACCTTTTCAGAAAGTTTATTCACCGTTCGCGACTGTGCTCGAGCAGCGTGAACTTCAAGAAGTTTCGGCACGCCCATCGAAGCCCATTCAGGAACTTCACCTAAATGTCGTGAATCAAGGGACGCTAATTCAGGGAACGCGCGAAAATCTGGGTGTCGCGCGTATCTCCCCAAACCATCGCGCACGGCCGTATCGCTTGCCTGAACAAGTGCAAGTTGACGAAGCGCTTCGGGCAAACCCACCGGGCGAACAACGCGATCATTGAAGATCCGCCCATTCCACCATTTTTTGTATCCCGATTTACGTTTTGCTTTGAGAGTGCCTACTAAGCGATGCGATCGGAAAGACTGATGTGGACAGACGACCCAGTCCCATTCACGCGCTCGCAACAATTGCTCTGAACCTTTGCGACTTTTGCGGGAACCTTTGTCGACTTCAATCAAGTCATCGACCAATTCAGATTTTAATAAAAAATCGCCGAGGCCTTTTCGGCAATAAAGAACCAGTTTCGCATTTGGTTCGCGAATTCTAAGGCGTCTTAGGAGCGGTATTCCGAGCAACAGATCGCCCACGAATGCCGTCTGAATGATTAGAATTTGTCGGCTGGTTTCGCCCAAGCAGCTCACTCCGTTTTGCTTCGGCACTTATGAACTGCATTCCGCGGCTGACACCGAGGAGAAGTTCCGGAACCGAAACTAAGTCATAGCACATGACATCTTTATTACACTGACGCTTCCAGCACGGACTGCATGCCGCCTGGCTCATAACTTTTACGCCACGACCAAAGAGTTCAATTTCATGCGCACAAGTTGGGCCGAACCAAGCCACAACCCATTTTTTTAGCGCAATTGCCATGTGCATTCCTAAGCTATCACCCGTGATCACAATGTCACAAGCTTGAACGCTTACTAAACCGTCTCTCAAACCGCTTTGAGTTGGACTTTGCACTACATCCAAACCATGAGCGATACGTTGATTACGAAGTTCATCTTCTGGACCACCAAGCAAAACTACCCGTACGCCTGCCACGGCTTGCAAGCGCAAGACAAGTTCACGATGAGTTTCGATGCTCAGTTTTTTGTATTGAATAACATCGCTACAGCCCGTGTTGAGCCCAACTACCCATTCATTTGCGCCCGCCCATTGATGACGGCGTTCGGCAGCTAGAGAAAATTCAGCTGCATTCAGCGGAACAAAGTATTCGTCAGAGGAAATTTCGTCTGAACCAACACTTGCTGGCAACTCCAAAGCTTCACGCGAAAGCTGGGTCTCCGGTTTTTTATTTACGAAAAACTTTTTGTAATCGCTTAAACCTAGCTCCCAAAGCTCAACTGCTGCATCTGTGGCAGGCAGGATCGCACCCAGCTTCGCGTCAACTTTGAAGCCATAGAGCTTTTCAAATTTCGTTGAAGCCAGCACGCCTGCTGCTTTCAAACTTTTATCCACGCACAACGCAACATCGAATTGCAGAGCTCCAAGCGCAAGGAGGTCATCACGATCAGTGGTCAGCACGCGATCAATAAGCGGATTACCTTTAAGTAATTGATCGGAAGGTTTTTGCGTAACCCAGGTTACGTGCGAGTCAGGATATTTTCTTTTTATAGATGTCAGAAGGCTTGTCGAACGAACGACAGCTCCGAGTGCCTCTAAGTGCACAATTAAGATTCTCTCTTTAGCCACACTCATGGAGGGGCAAAGCGAATCACAAATTTCGTTCTTTCCACATGGCTTGTAGCCATTGAAAAACCGACATCCTGTTATTGCCATGGAATCAGTGTACGTTGCACATTGTGCGACCACCAACGAGACCTCGGCCTAGAATCACCGCCGAATTGAGCTCCGCTGTTTTAGGTGCCTTTTTTGATAGATTTTACCTTGCCGATGATCTTACCGATTTTGATTTTCGACTCAATCCGTACGATAAATTTACGATCGTCATCGGTGAGCCAAAAAAGAATTTCACCCATTGGCTTGAACGCGCCATCGATCTCAATTTGCGGTCGAATCACGACGGTCTTAAGCTCGCCGACGTTTGTTTGGATTGTTTCTTTACGAAGAACATCCGCCGTCATTATGATGTTCTTTCCCTCATGACCAATTCGAATCTGAATCCGTCGTCCCGGAACCATTTCAAACGCCCGAATGTAAAACGGCACACTGAACACGTTCTGCGCGAAAGGCGCAATTTCCCACTCGTATTTCTTCTCTTCTAAGCCTTTTTCTTTCGTAACTCGCTTATCCCAAACGAAGCCACGAAGTTTTGCCCAATCGAAATACGATTTCACTTCGCGAAGCTGTTTACTCTCCTTCACGTTGAGAGAGTAGTTATAGGGAATCATGTCTTCGAAATCGACGAAGGTTTCAACCCAGTCTTCAACCGCATAAAACATTGCGAACATAGATGTCGATTTCGCAATAGCCGCAAAGTGATAAGATTTTCGCCCGTTCACTTGCTTGAATGGGCGCACTTCGAGAGTCATATCCCCTGCAACAACGTTGAAGTAGCTAAGCTCCAAAGTGACCGCTTCACCAACTCGAAAAGGATCCACGACCGGCCTACGACCTTGGAAGCCTTCACTCGGTTCAATTTCAGGCTGATGCCGATCAGGCGTTGCGGGAGCAGCCACCTTTGTGGCAACAACTTTCGCCGACTTGGCTTTTTTCATTTTCTCTTTTGGCGATGATCTCTCAAGAGCTTTTTCAGTTAAGACTGACGGCGGAAGCACGTATGGCGGAGCATCTTTTAAAATGTAGGCGCCTGGAGGGACAGAGTCTTCGCCCTCAGAGTCAGAAAGCGTCTTAATCTCAAGTGCTTTCTCGTATTCTTTGTTTTGGAACATGCTTTCGCTGTTCTCGACCTTCATCACTTCTTTGTGAGCGCAGGCTGAGAGAACCAGGAAAAATGTTAAAACTAGGTAGCGAATTTTACTCACGAAACTCTTTCCACCGTCGATGAATCCACATCCACTGCTCTGGGTGCTGTCGTACAATTTGTTCAATCTTATCAGTGTAGGCTTGGGTCATTCGAGCGATGTTTTTTTCTGTTAGGCTTTGGTCGTGTAGGAATGGAGCCTCAATCACTACCACAAGTGTGCCGTCAGTTTTTCGATAAGAGTATGCAGGCAAAACATCGACACCGGTTCTCTCGGCCATTGTTGCTAATCCTGCAGCGGTTCCAGTCACGTGACCAAAAAACAACGTTCGCACACCTACCGGCGGGCCCATGAACTGATCGAGAACAAAAATCACAGCTTCATTACGACGTAGCGACTTCAAAATATCAAATGTACTTTTTTCGGGCGCAATAAACCGAGTGCCGTGCTTTGCGCGCATTCCGAACCACATGTCATTGAGCCATTTGGTTTTAAATAGTTTTGAGATCAAATTAATTTTGTAACCACTTCGTGAAAGTGCCACGGTTGCAAAATCGCCATTGCCTAAGTGCAAAGACATGAGCATCACCCCTTTGCCCCCCTCGAGCGCGCGATCGATATGCTCAAAACCAACACATTCAAAATACCGGCTAAAATTTTTCTCGGTAATAAAAGGAAATAAAGCGAACTCAACAAGCGACTGACCCATGGACTTAAGCGAACTACGTGCGACCGATATCTTTTTCGCGTGCGGCCAGTCAGGAAAGGCGCGATCAAGATTTTCTAAGGCCACTGTTCGCCGAATACGAAAGACATCGAACCAAAGAATTCCGATGAGATCGCCTATAGCAATTTGTGCTCGACGTGGCAGTGAGGCCACGATCCAGCTCAATAATTTAAAGAATAGCCCCAATAAGGCGCGCATGAAACTCATCCCAATTTTTATCCGGAACCGCTTCGAGACGGCTCACGAGTGGCTCAACCATGGCGAAATCGTCGACATTCAATTTTACCGCGTCTTTTTCAGTCACCACAATCCTTGTGGCGCCCGCTCGCTGAGCCGCATTTTCGATTTCGGATATGTCACTCCTCGTGAATGAGTAATGATCACCGAACGATCGATGTCCCACAATCTCTGCGCCTGTCTCAAGACGAACAAGATTATGAAAGCCTTCAGGTCGCCCGATTGCCGAGAGAAGAAACAATTTCTCAGCGCGCAATCTTGCGGCTGGAATGAGCTCTTCAACTTGAGAATGAAATGAGCGGAGCGGAATAAAATTAGTAATTCTGTATTCAACTTCAACAAAAATGGGCATGCGGCTGGAGTCGATCGCAGAGCGAGCAGCATCGCGAATGCGATCCAAACGAATCGGATCGGCTAGATTCGCCTTACTTAAAACAATTGCATCGGCCCTCTTAAGTGCAGAAAATGGTTCGCGCATACGGCCTGAAGGGATAGGTCGAAAATGCCACCATGGTTCTGACGCATCCAAAAGCACAACATCGAAGGATCGTTTGAGTTTGCGATGTTGGAATGCATCGTCAGCCAAAACGACATCAGGTGATTCAACTTCGACCGCTTGGCAAGCGACTGCGATTTTCTCAGCACCAACATAGACTGGAATACCGGCAAGTTTATGTGCAAGCATGACTGGCTCGTCACCAAATTGTGCCGAAGACTCACTTAACGCTGCAATCGTAACTTTCGCGATCTTGTTTTCCGAAGAAGACTTATATCCTCGGCTGATAATCACGACGCGCTTACCTTTTTTTCTTAGAGTTTCTGCAAGAAGTGCCGTGAAGGGAGTTTTACCTGTCCCTCCTGCAGTCAAATTACCGATGCTCACAACGGGCGAGCCACAATCTTGGATCTTTAGCCAACCGCGATCATAAAGTTGGTTTCGGATTGCAACTCCCGATCGAAACAGCGCTCCCAGTGGTTTAAATATGTGTGAAAGCGATTCGCTGATCGTCATGTGAAATACTCACTTAAAACACGAACGACATTTTGAGTTGCACCCTTAGCGCCAAGCCGCTCGGAAATTCCATGTAGCTCGCTAGCAACTTTTAATCGCTTACTGCGATCGTCTATCAAAGAAAGGAGCTCTTGTGCGAGCCGGCGCGGATTTGCTTCTTCTTGAAAAAGCTCAGGAACCACTTTTCGACCCATGATTAAATTTGCCATCCCAAAGAACGGTGTCTCTTTAACCAAGAGCTTCGCTAAAAAAGCCGTCAGTGAATTCATTTTGTACATAATGACCATTGGCTTTTCCATCAGACCAACCATCAACGTCGCAGTTCCCGAAGCAACTAGAACCACATCGACTAAACTGATCATCTCGAATGGCTCTTCCTGAATCATCTGGATCGGAAAGTCGATTTGATCTAAATAGGGTCTAAGATTTTCTCGATGCAAACTCGGGGCAACCAGCAAAACAACTTTCGTACTTGGGGCTTTTTGCACAACCTCGCGCGCCGCTTCTAACTGATCTTTCAAATGATGTTTGATCTCGGATCGCCGACTTCCCGGCATTAACGCCAATATTGTGTCGTGCTCACTTAAACCAAATTTTTGGCGACGCTCACGCCTGATCTTTTCATCAAAAAGCGATGCATCGAGTTCATCAAGCAAAGGATGCCCAACAAAATCGACCTTCACGTTATGCTTTTTATAAAACTCGATCTCGAACGGAAAGAGCACCAACATGCGTTCCATGTATTTCTGAACGAGTTTAATGCGACCTTTTCGCCACGCCCAGAGCTGCGGGCTGATGTAATAGATAACGGGAATACCGAGTCCTTTTAGCTTTTTCGCGATCCGAAAATTGAAATCGGGGTAATCGAGCAGAAGCGCAAACTTCGGTTTACGTACTTTTGCTTGCCCGACAAGACTATTGAACACCTCAACAATCTTCGGAAGGTGCGCGACAACTTCTTGAACTCCCACTACAGCCAACTCTTCAGATCGGCCGAGGCATTCGAAGCCGAGCTTCTCCATCGAGCGCGAACCGATTCCGAAGGCGTTCACTTTCTGACCGGATTTTTTCCACGATTCCAGAATTCGTTGCGCGTAGAGCGAACTCGAAGCTTCAGCGGCGATTATTAAGACTGAAGGAGCTGCATCCATTAGAAAGCTTTCGCGAAGAGTTACTTGAAACGATTCAATCGATTTGCGATATCAGCTTGAATTTGTTCTGCCAAAATCATTGCCGTAAGACCGTCCTCGCCACTCACGACTGGAGTCGTTTTATCTTGGATAGCTTTAACAAACGCCTGCGTCTCAGCCAAAAGCGCATCGCCTTTTTCTAAGCTCCACGCTTCAAACTCGAGCGGCAAATTTTCGCCTTCCCACTCGCCTGTCTTAGTTGTGAGATTCACTTCACCGCTGCCGAAATCGATTGAGAGATATTGTTTTTGCTGAAAAACACGAAACTTACGTGTCGCACTTTGCGAGACGCGGCTTGAAGTGATGTTTGCAATGGTGCCCGATTCAAACTCAACCCTCGCGTTTGCAATGTCTACTAATTGCGTAAGTACGGGCGTGCCGACTGCAGAAACAGATTTTACTGGAGATTTCACCATCGACAAAATCACGTCGAGATCATGAATCATCAAATCCAAAACCACATCAACATCAACGCCACGAGGTTTAAACGGAGCAAGACGGTGACACTCAATAAAAAGTGGCATTTCTAGTTTTGCCCGAGCTGCTTGCAGCGCTGGATTGAAGCGTTCGACATGCCCGACTTGAAGACGTAAGTTTTTGTCTTTGGCAATCTGCACAAGCTCTCGAGCTTGATCGAGCGTCGAAGTCATTGGCTTTTCAACGTTCACATGAACGCCGTTTTTTAAAAACAGCTTCGCCAATTCATAATGAGCTTGTGTACTTGCAGCAATTGTAACCGCATCGACAAGCCCTAGAAGATCTTCTGGCTTGGCAAATGCGGGAACCCCAAGCTCTTTCCCAATTTCCTGGGCGCGAGCTTCACTCGCGTCAGTAACGCCGACGAATTCAACGTCTTGTATGGCTTTGTATTTTTGCGCGTGAAAGCGGCCAAGATAGCCGACCCCTACAACTGCACAGCGAATTCGTTTGCTCATGAAAGCTCCTTACAGACAAAAACGAAAGCTTACTTCGCCACGCCTTTTTCTGAAGCCTTTAGGAAATCAAGGAAGTAAGTAAGACCTGGTGACATCGTACATTCTTTGTTGATGCGTTCGATGCTCTCTTCGACCGTGTCTGTACCTTTCGTGATAATCCGTACCGCACGATTAATGGACTCAATATCTTCTTTTTCAAATCCAGCGCGCTCAAGGCCAATGCGATTTGTCGCTCGCATAACCGCATACTTACCTTGCGCAATCGTGTACGGGAGAATGTCCTTATTCACCGAAGAGTCTCCGGCGATGTAGGCGTACTTACCGACACGAATGAACTGCGAGATCCCGCACATTCCACTTACTTTCACGTGATCTTCTAAGATTACATGCCCTGCAAGCTGTGTTGAGTTTGCGATGACGACGTGATCGCCCAGAACACAGTCGTGCGCAACGTGCACATACGACATGATCAAATTGTCGTTACCGATTCGCGTAACTCCGCCGCCCGTGGGTGTGCCGATGTTGATCGTCGCCATTTCACGAATGACGTTGTTGTCGCCAATGACGAGTTTCGTTGGCTCGCCTTTGTATTTTAAATCTTGCGGAGGTCCACCGACAGCCGAGCAAGGGGCAAATCGATTTTTACGACCGACTTCCGTAATGCCAAACTCGCTGCCTAAACTCACGTGCGACTCAAGCACGCAACCATCGCCAATCGACGTACGACCTGCGACTACGCAGAATGGACCAATGACGACGTCTTTTCCGATTTTTGCTTCTTTAGAAATGACACTCGAAGGATGAATACTCATTTTGGCTTTTCCAAAGGAAACATTTTTGCCAATAATTCAGCTTCACTGACAATTTCACCTCGAACACGTGCAAGCGTCCGCAGTACTAAAATTTGCCCGCGATCCTTTATAATCTCCGCTTCGATTTCAAGTGTATCACCAGGGCCTACCGGCTTACGAAAGCGACATCCATCGACCGCTGCAATTGCAACGTCCATCTGCGGAGCGCCTGGCTCTAAGCTCGCGCATGCGAGTGCTGCGACTTGCGCCATTGCCTCGATCTGCAAAACTCCCGGCATAACTGGGCGGTGAGGAAAATGACCGACAAAAAATTGTTCGTTGAAGGTAACGTTCTTGATCGCACGAATACGAGTGCCTGCACGAGTCGGTCCTGGTCCGCGGATGATTTCATCAACACGGTCGACAAGCAAAAACGGATACCGATGCGGTAGAAGCCGCATGATATCCGCTGCAGTCATAACAGGCCGAAATTCGCGAGACATTAAATTTACTTCGCACTTTCGTAAGCTTTTACAACTTGCTCAGTAAGATCGATATCTTTGCGAGCCCATAAAACGCTTTGCTCAGATTTTTCTAGAATGACAGTGTATCCACCATCTTTTGCAAGCTTCTCGATCACGCCCTGCATTTTCGTTAGAACTGGCTTCGTGAGCTCTTGTTCTTTCTTCTGCATGTTGAGTTGGCTCTGTTGGTAGAACTGTTGGAACTTCATCATTTCAGACTGAAGGTCAGCAGCTTTCGCCTGACGAACTTCATCCGTCAAAACGCTTTTCTTTTTCTCAAGGTCTTCTTGCATCTTTTTGATATTGGCTTCTTTTTTCTGAAGCTCATCTTTTTTCGCATTAAACTCAGTTTCGAGTTCTTTGCGGGCTTTTTTGCCAGCCGACGTATCTTGGATCGCCTTTTGAAGATCGATGTAACCGATCTTTGCTTCAGCCGCGTAAGCGGAGAATCCGAACATCATAGTTGCAATAATCACAGTGAAGTTACGCGTGAATTTCATCCTTAGCTCCTTAAACCGAGTTTTACGAACGCTTTTCAATATTATGTTAGAACGGCGACCCTACGGCAAACTGGAAGTTGCTCGCTGACTCACCTGTTCGACGTCCCAACGGGAAGCCCCACTCAAAGCGGAGCGGCCCAATCGGCGAAAACCATCTGAAACCGAAACCTACGTCAGATCTGAAGTCGTAATCGACGAAGTTGTCTTCCGCCGAACCTATGTCAAAGAAGGTAACGCCTTTGATCCCAGCTTCTGAAATAAGGGGGAATTCAATCTCTGCTTGGTAGTAAAGCTGTTGCTCGCCGCCAAAAGGACGCTGTGCGAAAATCTCCGCATCTGTGACCGATTTACCTGCAGTAATCGCCCGTTGATACGCCTTTTCAGATCGCTTCTTCCTACCGACCGAATACCAATCATAGCCACGAAGCGAGTTTGCTCCGCCGAGTAAGAACAATTCGTTGAACGGCGGCTCTTTGCCATCTTCGTTTGAACGAATGAACGCGTACGTGAGGTTATTTCTGAAAACGAATTCCCAGAATACTTTCTTGTAGAAGCGGCCCGTGCCGCGACCAACCGTATAGCGCTTATCGCCACCGAGCCCTGCGTATTCAAGCGAGAGACTGGAATACACGCCGTCTGTCGGAGCAAACCGATCGTTTCGCTTATCGTATTCTAAAGTACCGGTGAGCGATGACGTCGTACCGTTCGCTGTTTCAACTGGGAACAAATCTTTATCACCAGTTAACGGATCAAGTACGATTTCTGTTTCATCCAGTTTGTAACGAACGAATCCACGCAAGAACGGAGCTAGCGGATGACCGATACGAATCGCGCCACCCTTCTTTTCTTCAATGTACTCTGGAGTCGTTCGCTTACTTTGGTAAGCATCAAACCCGACTGACCAC
>JANOUF010000331.1:0-3821 GCA_031416685.1 Bdellovibrionales bacterium | reverse complement strand
CTCGCTTGGCTGCTCACGCGGAGTGATTTTCCGCAAGCAAACCGCTTTCGCTCGTGGCTTTGTTTGCCGTTCGCTATTCCGCCTTACATCGGTGCGATTGCGTGGATTTTTTTAGCAAATCCAACTACGGGAGTTCTTAATCGCGTAGTTGGCGAAGGTTCACTCAATATTTATTCGATGGCAGGATTGGTTTTTGTTGAGGCGAGCTTTCTTTATACTTTTATTTTGCTCACAACACTTTCTTCGTTTGACCGTATGGATTCTTCTTTTGAGGAAGCGGCACGGCTCTCGGGTGCGTCGCCGTTTCGGGTTTTCACCGATATTAGTATTCCAATTATTCGACCAGCGCTTTTTAGCGGAGCGCTGTTAGTCTTCTTAGCGACTGCTGCGAGCTTCGGTGTTCCTGCTTTGATCGGCGGACCGGCTCGCATTTACATGGTAACAACAAAAATCTACACCTATCAAAAGATGGGAAGTATTCCCGGCCTGGTTAAAGCAGGCGCTCTGTCGTCGTTTCTGATGCTACTTGCCGTGCTGACTCTGTTGGTTGTTCAACTTTTGTCTAAAGACAAACGGATGCAGACGGTTTCTGGAAAAACTGCTCGACCGTCAAGTTTTGAACTCGGTCGCTGGCGTGGCCCAATTGTCTTGCTAACCGTTTTGTTTTTAATAGTCGTGTTCGTATTGCCCATTTCCGGGATTTTGATTTCGTCCCTAAGCAGTGTCCAAGGAGATCTGGCGTTTTCTAATTTTACTTTAGAAACTTGGCGCCGAACGCTCTTTGATGTGACTGAAACCGGTCGCGCGATTAAGAACAGTCTTCTCTTAGCAACTGGTGCTGCAACCATCGCCGCCGTACTTGGAGTTTTTGTTGGTTACATTCAAACCAAAACAAAATTGCCAGGCCGACAACTCCTTGATGTGTTTGCGTCACTTCCTTATGCCACTCCAGGAACAGTCGTTGCTCTTGCAATGATTCTTACGTTTAGCAGTTCGTATTTAGGAATCTTGCCTTCGCTCTACAGTACAATCACGCTCATTATGATCGCGTACGTCGTCAAATATTTGAGCTTCGCTGTTAAAACGACTGCTGACGGCTATCGGCAAATTGACGATGTCCTTGCCGAGGCTGCTCGAGTTAGCGGCGCAAGTTGGACAAAAACTTTAACTTCAATTTGGCTACCACTTCTCGCCCCGGCCCTCGCAGCTTCCTGGTTTTTGGTTTTCATGCCTGCCCTAAGTGAGCTCACGATGACGATTCTTCTTACGGGCCCGAATTTAGAAACAATCGGTACAGTTATTTTTCAATTGCAAGAATATGCCGACGCTAGTGGTGGAGGAGCTTCAGTCCTCGCAATGGTCGTTGTTCTCGCTGTCATAGTGATTAACTTTGCGGTGAAGCGTCTTAGCCACGGAAAGTATGGGTTATGAGTAAAGTTCTATTCAAAAACGTTTCAAAAGTTTTCCCAGGCGGTGTTGCCGCTGTTGATAGCGTTAACATCGAAATTGGAGACGGCGAGTTTGTTTCTTTTCTTGGGCCCTCAGGTTGCGGGAAAACAACTTCCCTCCGTATGCTCGCTGGCCTTGAGAAGAACACGCATGGCTCAATTAGTATTGATGGCGACGTCGTTAGTGCTCCTGAACAACACGTCTTTGTTCCGCCTGAAAAACGTCGCGTCGGAATGGTTTTTCAATCCTACGCTGTTTGGCCGCACATGAATGTCTTCGACAACGTCGCTTACCCTTTAAAAATCGCAAAGCGCTCAAAAGATGAAGTCAAAACTCGAGTTCACGAGATGCTCAAGGTTGTCGAACTCGACGGGCTCGAATTGCGTATGCCAAGCCAACTCAGCGGCGGACAACAGCAGCGCGTAGCACTGGCACGCGGATTGGTGATGCAACCACGGGTTTTATTATTGGATGAGCCTTTGTCGAATTTAGATGCAAAGCTTCGAGAGAAAATGAGACGCGACATTCGTGAGATTCAGCAACGTCTCAAGTTAACAGTTGTGTATGTCACTCACGATCAAATTGAAGCGAACACGATGAGCGACCGAATGGTGATCATGCGAGCTGGAAAAGTTGTTCAAGTAGGAACGCCAGCAGATATTCGCGCCAACCCTGCAGACGCATTCGTCGCCGACTTTATCCGATAAATTTAAGCGCCGACGATTTCGCGGATTTTTTTTGCGATTTCGCCGATCGAGGATCCCGGGCCGAACACAGCAGCGACACCAGCGGTCGTTAGTTGTTTCGCATCTGCGGGCGGAATAATTCCGCCAACAAAAATGGGCTTAGCGAGTTTTTGTTTTCTTAACAATTCTTGAATCGCTGTCACGAGCGGAATATGTGCGCCCGATAAAATCGAAAGTCCGATGATGTCGACGTCTTCCTGAAGCGCTGCAGAGACAACCATTTCAGGCGTTTGATGAAGACCTGTGTAGATCACTTCAAATCCTTCATCACGTAAACCGCGGGCGACAACTTTCGCTCCGCGATCGTGTCCATCCAAACCTGGTTTTGCGACGAGAACCCGAATAATCTTTTGCATTGGCAGAACTTTACATTGATAGTAATTCCCTTAGCAAACCCGTTTTTTCGGAGAGCGTTATGGAGCACACTGGCCGCCCTGCATTGACGACCTTATCTGAAGATGAATTGGCTTTTAAGGAAGCTGTTCGCGCTTTTGCTGAAGCGGAAATTAAACCCCTCGTTAGTAAGATGGATGAACACGCCGAACTCGACTCCTCAGTTTTGCCGAAGCTTTTTGAGATGGGTTTGATGGGAATCGAATCGCCAGAAAAATTCGGAGGAGCTGGTTCAACGTTTACGATGGCGTGCTTAGCAATCGAAGAGCTTGGTCGCATCGATGGTTCGGTCAGCGTACTTGTCGACGTACAAAACACTCTCGTTACAAACGCGTTTTTGCGTTTCGCAACTCCCGCAATTCAAGACAAATATTTGCCAAAACTCGCTCGTGAATGGGTTGGCGCTTACGCGCTCTCCGAGAGCACTTCTGGGTCAGATGCGTTTGCATTAAAGCTTCGCGCAGAGGATAAGGGCGACAAATGGATTTTAAACGGCAGCAAGCTTTGGATTACGAACGGCAAAGAAGCGTCGGTATTCTTAGTGTTTGCGAATATGGATCCATCAAAGGGCTACAAGGGCATTACTGCTTTCGTAGTAGAAAAAAGCTTTAAGGGATTCTCCGTCGGAAAAAAGGAAGACAAGGTTGGAATCCGCGCTTCCTCAACGACCGAATTACTTTTTGAGAATTGCGAAGTTCCTAAAGATAATATTTTGGGCGAGATCGGCAAAGGCTACAAAATCGCCATTGAAACTTTGAATGAGGGCCGGATTGGTATCGGTGCACAAATGGTGGGCATCGCTCAAGGTGCCTATGAAGCGGCTCGAGATTACGTAAAGAGCCGGGAGCAGTTTGGGAAACCAATTGGGCAATTCCAGGGTGTTCAGTTCCAAATCGCTGAAATGCGCACTCAGCTCGAGGCTTCTCGCCTGTTAGTGTACAATGCCGCCCGCTTAAAAGATTCAGGTCAGCCGTTCATCGAAGAGGCTGCGATTGCTAAGCTCTATTCCTCTCGAGCGGCGGAAAAAATCTGCTCGATGGCGATCGACCTGTTTGGCGGCAATGGCTTTACCCGCGAGTATCCTGTCGAAAAATTCTGGCGCGACGCTAAAATCGGCCAAATATACGAGGGCACCTCCAATATGCAACTCAACACCATCGCCAAACTCGAACTCACCTAAAGGTGCCTCCCACATTTTAAGGTACCTCCTTCATTTCCGGAACGCCTTGCGGC